>DASVLN010000288.1:0-8294 GCA_036384855.1 Burkholderiaceae bacterium
GAACGCCGCGGCGTTCAGCCGCCCAGGTAGGCTTCCCGCACGCGCGGCTCGTCCAGCAGCTCGCGCCCGCCGCCCTGGAGCACGATGCGGCCGTTCTCCAGGACGTAGGCGCGCTCGGCGATCTTGAGCGCCTGGCGCACGTTCTGCTCGACGAGGAAGATCGTGAGCCCGTCGCGGTTGATCTCCTGCAGCGTGCGGAAGATGCCCTGCACGACGATCGGCGCGAGGCCCATCGACGGCTCGTCCAGCAGCAGCACGCGCGGGCGCGCCATCAGCGCGCGGCCGATCGCGAGCATCTGCTGCTCGCCGCCCGAGAGGTTGCCCGCCAGGCCGTCCTCGCGCTCCTTCAGGCGCGGGAAGAGGGCGAAGACCCGCTCGAGGTCGCCCGCGCGCGCGGCAGCGCCGTCGCGGCGGGTGTAGGCGCCGAGCTCCAGGTTCTCGCGCACGCTCAACGTCGTCAGCGTGGCGCGGCCCTCGGCCACCTGCACCAGGCCGGCGCCGACCAGCTTGTGCGCGGCCAGGCGCGTGACGTCGTGGCCGTCGAACATCACCTTGCCGGCGGCTTTCGGGATCAGCCCCGACAGCGCGAGCAGCGTCGTCGACTTTCCCGCGCCGTTGGCGCCGACCAGCGTCGTGATGCGGCCCGCGGCGAGCGCGAAGTCGACGTCCCGGACGGCCTCGATGTGGCCGTAGTTGACGCTCAGGCCGCTGACCGACAGGATGCTGTCGCTCATCGCGCCGCCTCCGCCTGCGCGGCCGGCGCGTCGTCGTCCTCGCGGCCGAGGTAGGCCTCGATCACCTGCGGGTCGGTGCGGATCTGCTCCGGGCCGCCGCGGGCGATGATGCGGCCGAAGTTCAGCACCGAGATGTGCTCGCACAGGCCCATCACGAAGCGCATGTCGTGCTCGATCATGAAGATGGTGTAGCCGCGGCCCTGGATGTTGACGATCTCGCGCATCAGCTCCGTCTTCTCGGTGCTGTTCATGCCGGCGACGGGCTCGTCGAGCAGCAGCAGGCGCGGCTCGGTGGCCAGCGCGCGCGCGATCTCGAGCTTGCGCTGCGCGCCGTAGGACAGGTTGTCGGCGAGGTCGTCGGCCTTGTGGTCGAGCTTCATCCACGACAGCAGCTCGCGCGCGCGCTCGCGGGCGCGGCGCTCCTCCGCGCGGAAGCCCGGCAGCGACATCAGCAGCCCCGGCACGCCGTAGCCCAGGTGGCGGTGCGTGCCGACGAGCACGTTCTCCAGCAGCGTCATCTCCTTGAAGATGCGGATGTTCTGGAACGTGCGCGCGACGCCGCGGCGCGTGATCTGGTGCGGCTTGCGGCCGACGAGGCTCTCGCCGTCGAAGGTGATCGCGCCGTCGCTGGGCGGAAGCAGGCCCGTGATGAGGTTGAAGACCGTGGTCTTGCCCGCGCCGTTGGGCCCGATGAGGCCGGAGATGGTGCCGGGCCGGACCGTGAACGAGACGTCCTGCAGCACCTTCAGCCCGCCGAAGTGGCGCGAGACGCCGTCCAGGCGCAAGAGGTCGGAGGCCGCGCGCTCGCTCATGCGGCCTCCTTCGCGCGCACGCGGCGCTTGAGCCACGCGGGATTCCACAGCCCCTTGGGCAGGAACAGCACGATCGCCACCAGGATCAGGCCGTTGAAGACGCCGCGGTAGTCCTGCAGGCCGCGCAGCAGCTCGGGCAGCAGCGTGACGATGACGGAGCCGACCACGGGGCCGACGAGGCTGTTGATGCCGCCGAGGATGGTCATGGTGAGGATCTCGACGCCGCGGTCGAAGCCGAACTCCTGCGGGCCGATGAAGAAGGTGAGGTGGGCGTCCAGCACGCCGGCCAGGCCCGCGATGGCGGCGCCGAGCACGAAGGCCAGCATCTTGTGGCCGTTGACGTCGATGCCCATCAGGCCCGCGGCGGTCTCGTCCTCCTTGATGGCCTCGAAGGCGCGGCCGATCTTCGAGCGCCGCAGCCGCCCGAGCACGAACAGCACGATCGCCACCGCGAGCAGCACGTGCCACCACTGAGTGGACTGCGGGATGCCGTTCAGTCCCAGCGCGCCGCCGGTGAGGCTGTCCATGTTGAGGATGACGATGCGCACCACCTCGCCGAACGCCAGCGTGGCCATCGCGAGGTAGACCCCCGACAGCCGCAGCGTCGGCTTGCCGATCACGAACGCGACCACCGCCGGCGCCGCCATTCCCGCCGCGATCGCGAGCGGGAAGGGCGCGCCGTAGTTCATGGTCAGGATCGCCGAGGTGTACGCGCCGATGCCCATGAAGGCGGCGTTGGCCATCGCCAGCATCCCGCACGACAGGGTGAGGTAGATGGACAGCGCCAGCAGCGCATTGGTGCCGAGCGACAGCACCACGTTGCTGTAGATCGACCAGAAGTTGTCGAAGGCGTCGATCATTGGTTGCCTGCGCGGCATCCGCCGGCGAGCGCTCGGCCGCTCCGGAGCGAGCCGGCGGGCCCCCTCGGGGGGCGATGAGCGGAGCGAATGGGGGTGGTCATGTCAGACTTTGCGTTCCTGGATGCGGCCGAACAGGCCCTTGGGACGCACCAGCAGCACGAGGAACAGCAGGCCGAAGGCGACGGCGTCGCGCATGTCGGAGCCGACGTACGCGACCGACAGCACCTCCGCGAACCCGAGGAACAGGCCCGCGAACATCGCGCCGCGGATGTCGCCCATGCCGCCCAGGATGATCACCGCGATGCCCTTGTGCATGATGGGCTGGCCCATCAGCGGGAAGAGGGCGTTCGAGTACAGGCCGATCAGCACGCCTGCGATGCCGCCCAGCCCCGCCGCGACGAAGGAGGTGACCATGAACAGGCCCTCGACGTCGATGCCCAGCAGCCGCGCGGCCTTGGGGCTCTCGGCGATCGCGCGCAGCGCGCGGCCGAACTGCGTCTTCTTCAGCGTGACGAGCAGCACCGTCATCAGTGCGAAGGACACGAGGATGATGCCCAGCTCCAGCACCGTCACGCTGACGCCGGCGATGGTCAGCGAGTCCTGCGGCAGCACGTCGCTCGGGAAGCGCTGGTTCTCGGCGCCGAACAGCCCCTGCGCGAGGTTGTTCATCGTGATGCCCAGCCCGATGGTGGCGATCATGGGGATCAGGTGCGGCGCGTCGCGCGCGCGCAGCGGCCGCAGCACGAGGCGGTCGATGGCGAGCCCGAGCAGCCCCGAGAACGCGAACCCGGCGAGGATGGCCGCCCACAGCGGCGCATGCAGGCGCGTGACCGCGGCCAGCGCCGCGTAGGCGCCGGCCATGAAGACGGCGCCGTGCGAGAGGTTGATCACCCCCAGGACGCCGAAGACGAGCGTGAAGCCCAGCGCGAACAGCGCGTAGACGCAACCGAGCGAGAGGGCGTTGAAGAGCTGCTGTTCGAGCACGGGCGCGCGCGTCCTGTTACTTCTCGATCTCGTAGTTCTTGCCGCGCGTGGTGCTCACGATGGGCACCTGGTTCGCGTCGTAGCCGGCCGGCTTGCCGGACTTGTCCGTCGCGCGGCGGAACGAGAAGGGGCCGGTCGCGCCGGTCCACTTGATGGCGGGCAGCGCGGCCTGCACGGCGTCGCGGTCCTTGGCGAGGTTGCCGCTCAGCTTGACCTTCTTCAACGCCTCGACGGCGATGTGCATCGCGTCATACGCCTGCGCCGCGAACTGGTCGGGCGGGTCGCTGAACTGCTTGGTGTAGGCGACGATGAAGCTGTTGTTCTGCGGCGTGCGGTTCTCGATCGACCACGGGCTGCCGACCCACAGGCCGTCCGAGGCGCCCTTGGCGAGATCGAAGATCTTGACCGAGTTCATGCCGTTGCCGCCGATCACGGGCACGTTCAGGCCCAGCTGGCGCGCCTGCACCATGATGGGCGCGCCTTCGGCGATCAGCGCGGACAGCACGAGCGCGTCGGGGTTGGTCGCCTTGATCTTGGTCAGCTGCGCCTTGAAGTCGACATCGCCCTTCGCGAAGGTCTCGGTGGTGGTGACCGGGATGTGCAGCTCTTCCAGCGCCTTCTTGAAGTTGTCGTAGCCGCTCTTGGTGAAGACGTCGTCGTTGCCGTACAGCACGGCGACCTTCTTGATGCCCGCGACCTTGGCCGCGGTCTTGATCGTCACCGGCAGCACGTCGGCCTCGGTGACCGAGTTGCGGAAGACGTGGTCGCCGATGGAGGTGATGCCGTCGGCCGTGTTGGACGTGCCGAAGACCACGATGTGGCTGCCCTGGGCGATCGGGTCGGCCGCCTGCGCCGAGTTCGACAGGGTCGGGCCGAACAGCATCAGCACCTTGTCCTGGAAGATCAGCTTCTTGAAGGCGTTGATCGCCTCGTCCTTCTTGCCCTGCTCGTCCTCGACGACCAGCACGATCTTGTTGCCGTTGACGCCGCCGGCCGCGTTGATCTCGTCGACCGCCAGCTGGAAGCCGTTGCGGATCTTCGTGCCGTACTGCGCGGCGCCGCCGGAGAGCGCTTCCGCGACGCCGATCTTGATGTCGGCCGCCTGGGCGCCGGCAGCGCCGAGGAACGCGGCCGCGGCGAGCGCGACGGGGAGGGCCCGGGCGAAACGGAGGGGGGATGTCACTTGGGATGTCTCCATGGCGGATTCGATGAACCCTGAAATGTAAGCGGTCATGGCCGAGGTGGCACGGCCGGCGGACATTGTGGCGTCGCTGGCGTCGCGCCGGGTTCACATGTTGGCGCCCGGGAGCGCGCGGCGGCCGTCGTGGCGCTCGGCCCGGTCGCCGTTGCGAGGAGATGACAGTGCGGGCGAGATGGCGACTCGGCAGGGGTTGCCTGTCACATCGAAATGAACAAGAATGATTCGCATTAACATTTCAGCCATCCGAACTCGTCGATGAACCGCCGCCCGACCCCTATCGCCGCCGCCTTGCTCGCCCTTGCCGCCGCGCCCGCCTGGTCGCAGACCGCCACCACCCCCGGCGCCGACTCGGCCGGCACCGCCGGCGCCGCGGCGGCCGGGCTGGTCGCCAACCAGAGCGTGACGATCGAGGGCGAGGCGCAGGAGGATTTCGGCCGCGGCAGCGTGTCGCTCGACAAGCTGCCGGCGGACCTGCACGAGGTGCCGCAGTCGATCACCGTGCTGAGCAAGTCGCTGCTGCAGAGCCAGGGCGCGAACTCGCTGGCCGACGCGCTGCGCAACGTGCCCGGCATCACGCTCGGCGGCGCGGAGGGCGGGCAGATCGGCAACAACATCAACCTCAACGGCTTCACCGCGCGCACAGACCTCTACCTGGACGGCTTCCGCGACCGCGGCCAGTACTACCGCGACACCTTCGCGCTCGACTCGGTCGAGGTGCTGATGGGGCCGTCGTCGATGCTGTTCGGCCGCGGCTCCACGGGCGGCGCGATCAACCAGGTGAGCAAGGTGGCGCAGCTGCGCCCGGTGACCGAGCTCGAGCTCTCGGCCACCACCAACGGGCTCGCGCGCATCGCGGGCGACATCGATCGCCGGGTCGGAGACACCGCGGCCTTCCGCGTCGCCGCGATGGCCCAGGAGGGCGCGCCCACGACGCGCGACGTGATGCGCAACCGCGATGCCGGCGTCGCGCCCTCGCTGCGCTTCGGCATCGGCACGGGCGACGAGATCACGCTGTCCGCGCTGCTGCAGGCCAACCGCGACATGCCCGACTACGGCGTCTCGCCGCGCACCTTCGCGGGCCGGGTCGGGCGGCCCGTGGACGTGCCGCGCGACACCTTCTTCGGCTACAAGGACGACCGCACGATCCAGGACGTCGGCGCGCTCACGGCGCAGTGGCAGCACCGGTTCGGCGCCGACACGATCCTGCGCGAACGCCTGCAGACCAACCGCGTGCACGTCGACGCGCGCGAGACCGCGTCGCAGGGCCTGCTGGGCAGCGGCGCCGGCGGCGCGGTCGAGGACACCGATCCGCTGTCCGCGCTCTACGTGCGCCTGCAGAGCCATGACCGCGTGATAGACGACCACTCGGTCTTCGACCAGGCCGACCTGACGAGCCGATTCGACACCGGGCCAGTCCACCACGAGTTGCTGGCGGGGGCGGAGCTCGGCGTCGAGACCTACTCGAACCAGGCCTACAGCCGCACCGGCAGCGGCTCGTGCGACGGCGTCAAGCTGGGCACCGGCTACGTGGGATGCGAGCTGCTGACGCAGCCCGTCCACGTCGACTCCCCGGCCTCGGCGCCCGACGTCGCGGGCAACCTCGCGACCAGCCACGCCGACTCCACGGCGCTGTACGTCGGCGACACGCTGGCCGCCGGCCCGTTCAAGCTCGTGCTCGGCGTGCGCCGGGACTGGTTCGACGCCCGCGTCGCCAACACGATCCCGACGGCGAGCGCGCCCGCGAGCGTCGCGCAGGACGTCGCGCACACGAGCTACCGCGGCGGCGCGATCTGGCAGCCGACGCCGCTGCAGTCCTACTACGTCAGCTACAGCACCTCGTTCGACCCGTCGCTGGAGCAACTGACCAACACCACCGGCGCGACGCGGCCGCTGCCGCCCGCGAGCAACAAGGCGATCGAGGGCGGGGGCCGGGTCGACGTCGTCGAGGGCCGGCTGTCGGTCAACGGCGCGGCGTTCCAGATCACGCAGGACAACGCGCGCAACCAGCAGGCCGACGGCACCTACGCCGCGACCGGCAGCGTGCGCGTGCGCGGCGTGCGCCTGGGTGCCTCGGGGGCGCCGGTCAGGGGCTGGAAGGTCTTCGCGGGCTACGCGTGGCTCGATGCCGAGATCGTGCGCGCGATCGCGGTCGGCACCCAGGGCATGGTGCCGGCCAACACGCCGCGCAACTCCGCCACGCTGTGGACGACGTGGGAGTTCCTCCCCCGTTTCGAGATCGGCGGCGGAGCCGTCTACCAGTCGCGGCGCTACATGAACAACACCAACCTGACCGAGGTGCCGGGCTATGCGCGCATCGACGCGACGCTCGCGTACCGCCGGCGCGACTACGATGTGCGCCTGAACCTGTTCAACCTCGCGGACCGCAAGTGGTACGACGGCATCATCCAGTCCGACGGCGGCCGCGCCGTGCCGGGCACCGGCCGCAGCGCGATGCTCTCGTTGTCCTACCATCTCTGACAGCATGCTCGTCACGATCCCGCAGGCGCTGGACGCCGACCGACTCGCCGCCGTGCGTGCCCGGCTGGAGACCGCGGACGACGCCTGGGTCGACGGCCGCGTCACCGCCGGCTGGCAGGGCGCGCCGGTCAAGTCCAACGAGCAGGTGGACGAGCGCTCGCCCATCGCGGCGGAGTGCCAGGCGCTGGTCCTCGCGGCGCTGGAACGCCATCCCCGCTTCATCAGCGCCGTGCTGCCCAACGAGGTCTACCCGCCGATGTTCAACCGCTACGGCGCCGGCATGGCCTTCGGCGCCCACGTGGACGGCAGCGTGCGGCTGCATCCGCGCACGGGCCGCAAGCTGCGCACCGACGTCTCCGCGACGCTGTTCCTCAACGAGCCTTCGGACTACGACGGCGGCGAGCTCGTGATCCACGACGCCTACGGCACGCAGCGCGTGAAGCTGGCGGCCGGCGACATGGTGGTGTACCCGGCGACCAGCCTGCACGAGGTCACGCCCGTCACGCGCGGCACGCGTCTCGCGTCGTTCTTCTGGGTGCAGAGCCTCGTGCGCGACGACGCCCGGCGGGCGATGCTGTTCGACCTCGACAACGCGATCCAGCGCCTGAACAGGCAGGGCGCCGACGACGAGGCCCGCCGCGTGCTGGTCGGCGTCTACCACAACCTGATGCGGCAATGGAGCGAGACCTGAGCGTCGCGCGGCACCGCTATCCTCGACCGACCTGCCGCCGCCCGGCGGTCCCTGCAGACGAGTTCCCGCTCCCATGACGACTCCCGACCCGCGCCGCGGCGCGCCCGCTCCCCGCATCAGCCGCCGCATGGCCGCCGTCGCCTGGCTGCGAAAGACCCACGGCTGGATCGGCCTGTGGGGCGCGACCCTGGGCCTTCTGTTCGGCTTCAGCGGCTTCTGGCTCAACCATCGCGCCGTGCTCAAGCTCGAGCCCGAGGTCACGCGCAACCAGGCGCAGATCGCGGTGCCCGATCCCGGCCCCGCGGACGCGAAGACGATGGCCGCCTGGCTGCAGCTCGTGCTGCCCATCGCCCGCCAGGCCACCAGCATCCGCGTCGAGCCCGCGCATCCGGTCGCCTGGGCCGACAGCCCGGGCGCCCGATCCGCACCGGCCGCGGTCGACGGCCAGTCCGCGCTCGCGGGCGTCGGCCTGGAGCGCAGCCGTTCGCGCGAACGCGAGACCGATCCCGGCATCGCGCCGGCGTCCGCGGCCTC
>DASVLN010000289.1:0-8967 GCA_036384855.1 Burkholderiaceae bacterium
TGACCGCCGACGCGCGCGCGCCGCAGGCGAGCCTGCCGCAGGGGCTGTGGGATTCGCTGGGCCTGGCCGCTGGCGACAAGGTGCGCGTGACGCAGGGCGAGGGCAGCGTCGTGCTGGCCGCGCGCCTGGACAAGACGCTCGCGCCGACCGCCGTGCGCGTGCCGGCCGGCCACGTGCTGACCGCCGCCCTGGGCGCCGCGTTCGGTCCGATCACGGTCGCCAAGGCCTGAACCGCACGAGCTGAGACACCAAATGATCGAACAATTCAATCAATGGGGCCTCGCCCACCTGGGCGGCATCGCGTGGCCGGTGGTCTGGGCGCTGATCCGGATCGTCGTCACGATCCTGCCGCTGCTCGGCTGCGTCGCCTACCTGACGCTGTGGGAGCGCGTGGCCATCGGCCGTTCGCAGATCCGCCCGGGCCCGAACCGCGTCGGGCCGCGCGGTCTGCTCACGCCGATCGCGGACGCCATGAAGCTGATCTTCAAGGAGATCATCCGCCCGACCGCCGCGAACAAGGCGCTGTTCCTGATCGCCCCGATCATGACCATCATGCCGGCGCTCGCGGCCTGGGCGGTGATGCCGTTCAACCCGACGCTGGTGATCGCCGACGTCAACGCCGGCCTGCTGTTCGTGATGGCCATCACCTCGCTCGAGGTGTACGGCGTGATCATCGCGGGCTGGGCCTCGAACTCGAAGTACGCGTTCCTCGGCGCGCTGCGCGCCTCGGCCCAGATGGTCAGCTACGAGATCGCGATGGGCTTCTGCCTCGTGATCGTGCTGATGGTCTCGGGCACGATGAACATCGGCGGGATCGTCGCGGGGCAGGGCAAGGGCATGTTCGCGGCACACGGCTGGAATTTCCTGTCGTGGAACTGGCTGCCGCTGCTGCCCATCTTCTTCATCTACTTCATCTCGGGCCTCGCGGAAACCAACCGCCACCCGTTCGACGTGGTGGAAGGCGAGTCGGAGATCGTGGCGGGCCACATGGTCGAGTACTCGGGCATGGCGTTCGCGATGTTCTTCCTCGCCGAATACGCCAACATGATCCTGGTCTCGGCGCTGTGCGTGATCATGTTCCTGGGCGGCTGGATCAGCCCGGTCGGCTTCATCCCCGACAGCTTCTGGTGGCTGTTCCTGAAGACGTTCTGCGTCGTCTCGATGTTCCTGTGGGTGCGCTCGACCTTCCCGCGCTACCGCTACGACCAGCTGATGCGCCTCGGCTGGAAGATCTTCATCCCCGTCACGCTGGTGTGGCTGGTGGTCGTCGGCCTGTGGATGCAGTCCCCGCTGTCGATCTGGAAGTGAAGCGAGGACGCCAACCATGACCACCATGACCACGACGACCGAACGCGGCTTCTCCCGCTTTTCGCTCAAGGACTTCTTCTCCAGCTTCCTCCTGCTCGAGCTCTGGAAGGGGATGAAGCTGACCGGCAAGTACTTCTTCTCGCCGACGATCACCATCCAGTTCCCGGAAGAGAAGACCCCGCTCAGCCCGCGCTTCCGCGGCCTGCACGCGCTGCGCCGCTACGACAACGGCGAGGAGCGCTGCATCGCGTGCAAGCTGTGCGAGGCGGTGTGCCCGGCGATGGCGATCACCATCGAGTCCGACGTGCGCTCCGACGGCTCGCGCCGCACGACGCGCTACGACATCGACCTGACCAAGTGCATCTTCTGCGGCTTCTGCGAGGAAAGCTGCCCGGTCGACTCGATCGTCGAGACGCACATCCTCGAGTACCACGGCGAGAAGCGGGGCGACCTGTACTTCACCAAGGACATGCTGCTCGCGGTCGGTGACCGCTACGAGCGCGAGATCGCAGCCGCCAAGGAGGCCGACGCCAAGTACCGCTGAAGCGCGACCCCGCGCGAGGCGTACCCGGTACCGTATTGCCATGACCACTACCTCCGTCCTGTTCTACATCTTCTCGGCCGTGCTGCTGGCGTCCTCGTTCGGTGTCATCACCGCGCGTTCGACCGTGCATGCCGCGCTGTTCCTGGTGCTCGCCTTCTTCAACGCATCCTGCCTGTGGATGATGCTGAAGGCCGAGTTCCTCGCGATCACCCTGGTGCTCGTGTACGTCGGCGCCGTGATGGTGCTGTTCCTGTTCGTCGTGATGATGCTCGACATCAACACGGAGGAACTGCGCGCCGGCTTCTGGCGCGCCATGCCCGTGGCGGGCGCCGTGGGCGCGCTGGTCGCTCTCGAGATGGCGCTCGTGCTGATGGGCGGCTTCCGCCGCGCCGAGGCCACGCCGTTCGACGCCGGGCTGATGAAGCAGGGCAACACGCACGCGCTCGGCTTCGAGGTCTACACGAACTACCTGTACCCGCTGGAGATCGCGGCGGTGCTGCTGCTGGTGGCCATCGTCTCGGCCATCGCGCTGACGCTGCGCCAGCGCAAGGACACCAAGACCATGGATCCCTCGCTGCAGGTGCGCGCCCGCAAGGCCGACCGCCTGCGCATCGTCAAGATGGCGCCGGTCGTCGACCTGCCGTCGGCGCCGCCCGCCGCGCCGGAGGCTGCCGCCAAGACCGAAGGAGGCAAGCAATGAGCTCCCGCTCGGCCGCTCCGCACGGAGCCCGCACCGCAGTCCGCAGGACGGAGGTTTCAAATGAACGTCGGTGACATCACGCTCGCCCACTACCTGACGCTGGGCGGCATGCTGTTCGCGCTGTCGGTCGTCGGCATCTTCCTGAACCGCCGCAACCTGATCGTGCTGCTGATGGCCATCGAGCTGATGCTGCTGGCGGTCAACCTGAACTTCGTCGCCTTCTCGCACTACCTGGGCGACATGGCCGGCCAGGTCTTCGTGTTCTTCATCCTGACCGTCGCCGCGGCCGAGTCCGCGATCGGCCTCGCGATCCTGGTCGTGCTGTTCCGCAATCGCGCGACGATTGCCGCGGACGAGCTCGACGAGCTGAAGGGCTAGACATGACGACTCCCATTCGCTCCGCTCATCGTCCCCCGACGGGACTGGGCCGCTCGCTCCGGAGCGGCCGAGCGCTCGCGGCCTGACGGAAAGAAAAAAAACAGATGTCTGCGAACCTGTCTCTCTCCCAACTCCTGATCGTGCCGCTGGCGCCGCTGGTGGGCGCGATCGGTGCTGGCCTTTTCGGCAAGCAAATCGGCCGCAAGGGCGCGCATACGCTGACCATCCTCGGCGTCCTGGTCTCGTTCATCGTCTCGGCGATGACGCTGTACTCGGTCGCGGTCGACGGCGCGCGCTTCGCGGGCACCGTCTACGAGTGGATGAACGCCGGCGGCCTGAAGATGGAAGTCGGCTTCCAGATCGACGGCCTGACCGCGATGATGATGTGCGTCGTGACCTTCGTGTCTCTGATGGTCCACCTCTACACCGTGGGCTACATGGAGGAGGATCCGGGCTACCAGCGCTTCTTCTCGTACATCTCGCTGTTCACCTTCTCGATGCTCATGCTGGTCATGAGCAACAACTTCCTGCAGCTGTTCTTCGGCTGGGAAGCGGTGGGCCTCGTCTCGTACCTGCTGATCGGCTTCTGGTTCAAGCGGCCGACGGCCATCTTCGCCAACCTCAAGGCCTTCCTGGTCAACCGCGTCGGCGACTTCGGCTTCATCCTCGGCATCGGCCTGATCGCCGCCTACACGCACTCCCTGAACTACGCCGAGGTCTTCGACGCCTTCGCGAAGAAGCCGGAGCTCGCCGCAACGCTGTTGCCGCACAGCGACTGGCTGCTGATCACCGTGATCTGCATCTGCCTGTTCATCGGTGCCATGGGCAAGAGCGCGCAGTTCCCGCTGCACGTCTGGCTGCCTGATTCCATGGAAGGCCCGACGCCGATCTCGGCGCTGATCCACGCAGCGACGATGGTCACGGCCGGCATCTTCATGGTCACGCGCATGTCGGCCCTCTTCGAGCTGTCGGACACGGCGCTGAACTTCGTGCTGGTGATCGGCTCGATCACGGCGCTGTTCATGGGCTTCCTGGGCATCATCCAGAACGACATCAAGCGCGTCGTCGCGTACTCGACGCTCTCGCAGCTGGGCTACATGACCGTGGCGCTGGGCCTGTCGGCGTACCACGTCGCCGTCTTCCACCTGATGACGCACGCGTTCTTCAAGGCGCTGCTGTTCCTCGGCGCGGGCTCGGTCATCATGGGCATGCACCACGACCAGGACATCCGCAACATGGGCGGCCTGCGCAAGTACATGCCCATCACCTGGATCACGTCGCTGGTCGGTTCGCTGGCGCTGATCGGCACCCCGTTCTTCTCGGGCTTCTACTCGAAGGACTCGATCATCGAGGCGGCGCACCACAGCACGCTGCCGGGCGCGGGCTTCGCGATCTTCTCGGTGACGGCGGGCGTCTTCGTGACGGCGTTCTACTCGTTCCGGATGTACTTCCTGGTCTTCCATGGCCCGGAACGCTTCCGCAACCCGCCGTTCCCGATGCCCGACGCGCACCACGCCGCAAGCGACCCGCACGCGAGCGACGTCGCCGACGTGGGCGCGCATTCGGAGCCCGACGCCCACGACCACGACGACCACGGCCACCACCACGAGCCGCACGAGTCGCCGTGGGTCGTGACGGTGCCGCTGGTGCTGCTGGCGATCCCGTCGGCCGTCATCGGCGCGATGGCGATCAAGCCGCTGCTGTTCGGCGACTTCTTCAAGGGCGCGATCACGGTAGACGCCGCGAAGCACCCGGCGATGGAAGAGCTCAGCAAGGATTTCGACGGCTGGCTGTCGGCGGGCCTGCATGCGTTCGCCTCGGTGCCGTTCGGGCTCGCGCTGCTGGGCGTCGTGCTGTCGTACGTGATGTGCATCGCCAAGCCGTCGCTGTCGGATGCCGCGGAGAAGTTCTTCCGCTCCATCGGCGTCTACCAGATCCTCGAGAACAAGTACTTCTTCGACTGGTTCAACGAGAACGTCATCGCCGCCGGCGCGCGCCTGCTGGGCCGCGGCCTGTGGAAGGGTGGCGACCAAGGCGTCATCGACGGCCTGGCGGTCAACGGCTCCGCGCGTGTGGTCGGCGTCTTCGCCGGCATCGTGCGCCTGGTCCAGACCGGCCACCTCTACTGGTATGCGCTGGTGATGATCCTCGGCGTCGTCGGCCTGCTGACCTGGCAGCTGCTGCCTTACTTCCGGACGCTCGTCCACTGACAAGCCGGCGGAGAACACAAGAATGAATCTTCTGAGTCTGGCCATCTGGCTGCCCATCGCGGCAGGGGTGGTGCTGCTGGCGATCGGCAGCGACAAGAACGCGCCGCTGGTCCGCTGGGTGGCGCTGCTGGCGGCGATCGCGTCCTTCGTGGTCACGATCCCGCTGTACACGGGCTTCGACGCAACGACCGCGGCGATGCAGTTCCAGGTCAACCTGCCCTGGATCGAGCGCTTCCACGCCGCCTACCACCTCGGTGTGGACGGCATCTCGCTGTGGTTCGTGCTGCTCACGGCCTTCATCACCGTCATCGTGGTGATCGCCGGCTGGGAGGTCATCACCGAGCGCGTGAACCAGTACATGGGCGCGTTCCTGATCCTCTCGGGCCTCATGGTGGGCGTGTTCACGGCGGTCGACGGCCTGCTGTTCTACACGTTCTTCGAGGCGACCCTGATCCCGATGTACATCATCATCGGCGTCTGGGGCGGCCCGCGGCGGATCTACGCGTCGTTCAAGTTCTTCCTGTACACGCTGCTCGGCTCGCTGCTGATGCTGGTCGCGATCGTGTACCTCTACTTCAAGTCGGGCGGCAGCTTCGACATCCTCGCCTGGCATGCGCTGAAGCTGCCGATGCAGGCGCAGACGCTGCTGTTCTTCGCGTTCCTGGCCGCGTTCTCGGTCAAGGTGCCGATGTGGCCGGTGCACACCTGGCTGCCGGATGCCCACGTCGAGGCGCCCACGGGCGGCTCCGTCGTGCTGGCGGCGATCATGCTGAAGCTGGGCGCGTACGGCTTCGTGCGCTTCTCGCTGCCGATCGCGCCGGACGCGAGCCACGAGTGGGCCTGGTTCATCATCGCGCTGTCGCTGATCGCGGTCATCTACATCGGCCTCGTGGCGATGGTGCAGAGTGACATGAAGAAGCTGGTCGCCTACTCGTCGATCGCGCACATGGGCTTCTGCACGCTCGGCTTCTTCGTCTTCGACTCGCTGGGCATGCAAGGGGCGCTCGTGCAGATGATCTCGCACGGCTTCGTCTCCGGCGCGATGTTCCTGTGCATCGGCGTGCTCTACGACCGGGTCCACTCGCGCGAGATCAAGGCCTACGGCGGCGTCGTCAACAAGATGCCGTGGTTCGTCACCTTCGCGGTGCTGTTCGCGATGGCCAACTGCGGCCTGCCGGGCACCGCCGGCTTCGTGGGCGAGTGGATGGTCATCCTGTCGAGCGTCGGCTTCAACTTCTGGATCGGCGCGCTCGCCTCGACCGCCCTGATCTTCGGCGCGGCCTACACGCTGTGGATGGTCAAGCGGGTGTACTTCGGCGAGGTCGCCAACCACCACGTCGCCGAGCTGACCGACATCAACGCCCGCGAGTTCTTCATGCTCGCCGTGCTCGCCGTCGCGGTGCTGGCGATGGGCCTGGATCCCAAGCCTTTCACCGACGTGATGAGCGTCTCGGTGGACCAGCTGCTGAAGCACGTCGCCCAGTCCAAGCTGATCTGAGCGCCGCGGAAAGACTCCCATGACCCAATTGAACCTGCCGATCTATCCCGAGATCTTCCTGCTGGTGCTGACCTCGGTGGTCGCGTTGATGGGCGCCAACGCCTCGACGGCGCGCCTGAACGCCGCGTTCTGGCTGGCCGAGATCTCGCTGCTCGTCTTCTCGGGCATGCACCTGCACGAGCTGCAGTCCGGCCAGGCCATCTACGGCATGCAGCGCATGGTCGTCGAGGATCCGCTGGGCCACCTGCTGGCGCTGTCGGCCGGCCTGGCCACGGCGATCACGCTCGGCTATGCCAAGCCCTACCTGGCCTCGCGCGACCTGTTCAAGGGCGAGTTCCTGTCGCTGACGATGTTCTCGCTGCTGGGCATCTCGGTGATGTGCGCCGCCAACAACCTGCTGGTGGTCTACGTGGGCCTCGAGCTGATGACGCTGTCGCTGTACGCGCTCACCGCGCTACGCCGCGACCATGCCGTCTCGACCGAGGCGGCGATGAAGTACTTCGTCCTCGGCGCGCTGGCCAGCGGCTTCCTGCTGTACGGCCTGTCGATGATGTACGGCGCCACCGGCACGCTCGACATCCCCTACATCTTCGACGCCATCCACAAGGGCACCATCGCGCCGCAGGTCCTGACCTTCGGCCTCGTGTTCATCGTCGCCGGCCTCGCGTTCAAGCTCGGCCTCGCGCCGTTCCACATGTGGGTGCCCGACGTCTACCAGGGCGCGCCGACCGCGGTCACGCTGCTGATCTCGGGCGCACCGAAGCTGGCCGCGTTCGCGATCAGCTTCCGCATCCTGGTGGAAGGCCTGTCGGGCCTGGGCACCGACTGGCAGCAGATGCTGATCGTGCTGGCCGTCGTCTCGATGTCGCTGGGTAACCTGGCGGCCATCGTGCAGTCGAACCTGAAGCGCCTGCTGGCGTACTCGGCGATCGCGCAGCTGGGCTTCATGCTGCTGGGGCTGACGCCGACCGTCGTGAACCTGGACACCGCCGCCGCCGCCAACGGCTACAGCTCGGCGATGTTCTACATCATCACCTACGTGCTGACGACGCTGGGCACCTTCGGCCTGGTGATGTACCTGTCGCGCCAGGGCTTCGAGAGCGAGGAAGTCTCTGATCTCGCCGGCCTGGCCAAGCGCTCGCCCTGGATCGCGGGCGTGATGTCGCTGTTCATGTTCTCGCTCGCCGGCATCCCGCCGCTGGTCGGCTTCTATGCCAAGCTCGCCGTGCTGCAGGCGCTGATCGCCACCGGCGCGAAGGGCTACATCATCCTCGCGGTGGTCGCGGTGCTGCTGTCGCTGATCGGTGCCTACTACTACCTGCGCGTCGTCAAGACGATGTTCTTCGACGAGCCGACCGATGCGACGCCGATCCGCGGCGAGACCGGCACCACGTTGCTGCTGGCGCTCAACGGCATCGCCGCGCTGGCCTTCGGGCTGATGCCGGACGGGCTGATGTCGCTGTGCCGCGACGCCGTGCAGAAGGCGCTCGTCAGCTGATGTCCGCGGAGCAGGGCGGCGCGAGCGGATCCGGGGCCGAGGCGATCGTCGCCGGCGGCTCCGCCCCGGCCGCCGGCCCGGGCATCGACGAGCATCTCGTCGAGCGCCGCCTGCGCTCCGAGGCCGTGTACGACGGCCGCTTCCTGAAGGTGCGCCGCGACCGCGTGCGCCTGCCCGGCGGCGGCGAGGCCGAGCGCGAGTACATCGTGCATCCGGGCGCGGTGATGATCGTGCCGATCGCGGACGACGGCCGCTTGGTCGTGGAACGCCAGCACCGCTATCCGCCCGACGTCGTGCTGCTGGAATTCCCCGCCGGCAAGCTCGATCCGCACGAGACCTCGCTCGAGTGCGCGCGCCGGGAACTGCTCGAGGAGACCGGCTACGCCGCCCGCGAGTGGGCCTATGCGGGGGTGATGCACAACGCGCCGGCCTATTCGGACGAGACGATCGAGATCTGGTTCGCGCGCGGCCTCGCGGCCGGGGCGCAGCAACTGGACGAGGGCGAGTTCGTCGAGGTGCTGCTGATGGATGAGCCGGCCCTGTTCGCGCTCGCCGCGCGCGGCGAGCTCACCGATGCCAAGACGATGGTCGCGCTGCTGCGCCTGCAGCAGTGGCGCGCCGGGGCGTGGGCGCCGGACTGGACGTCCGCGCCCGCCTGATCAGCACCGCACGACCCCTTGCCATGAAGGTCCTCGACCTGCGCTGCGCTGCCGGCCACGGCTTCGAAGGCTGGTTCGCCTCCGAGGACGACTACGGCTCGCAGCGCGAGCGCGGCCTGCTCGATTGCCCCGTCTGCGGCAACGCGGACATCGCGCGGCTGCCCAGCGCGCC
>DASVLN010000290.1:0-7087 GCA_036384855.1 Burkholderiaceae bacterium
GCGGGCGCGGTGCCCTCGGCCATCGCGCGGATGTTGAACAGCAGCTCGCTCGTGTCCGGCGCGGACGTCGCCGAGCCCTGGTGCACCGCGAGCTGCGCCTTGAGCGCGTCGCCGGCGGCCAGCAGCACGTCGACCATCGCCGACGTCGGCGCCAGCTCGTGGCGGCGCAGCTTGTCCAGCAGGGTCTCCATCTGGTGCGTCAGCGCGGCGACGTCGGAGAAGCCGAACGTCGCGGCGCCGCCCTTGACGGAGTGCGCGCAGCGGAAGATCGCGTTCAGCTCCTCGTCGTCGGCGGCGTCGACGTTGAGCTCCAGGAGCTTCTGCTCCATCTGCTCGAGGTTCTCGCCGGCTTCCTCGAAGAAGACCTGGTAGAACTGACTCAGATCGATCCCGGCGGCCGAACTGCCGCCATTGTTGACCATCTCACCCATGACTCTTTTCTCCTGATCCGGTGTTTCTTGCCGTCCCCACGCGGGCGGGGACGCGGCTTCAGCGGACGACCTTGCCGATGACCTCGATCAGCTTGGCGGGGTCGAAGGGCTTGACGAGCCAGCCGGTGGCACCGGCCGCGCGGCCGGCCATCTTCATCTGATCGCTCGACTCGGTGGTCAGGATGAGGATCGGCGTCTGCTTGAACTTGGGGTTCTCGCGCAGCTTCTTCGTCAGGCTGATGCCGTCCATGCGAGGCATGTTCTGGTCGGTGAGCACGAGGTTGTAGTCGCGCTGGGTCGATTTCTCGAACGCGTCCTGGCCATCCACGGCCTCGACGACGTTGAAGCCGGCGTTCTTCAGGGTGAACGCCACCATCTGGCGCATCGAGGGGGAATCGTCCACGGCGAGGATCGTGTGCATTTGCAGTTCTCCGGAAATCTTGGGGGTATGGGCTGGAAGGGAGGAAGTCAGAACAGGTCGATGGAGCCGGCGTCCATTTCGTCCTGCGTCACCGGATTCGGGCGCATGGGGGCGTCCTCGACGACGGCCGCGCCGTCCTCGTCGTCCCCCATCGCGTCGCGCGCGATCCGGTCGGCGCAGTTGCGAAGCCGTCGCTGCGTGTGCGCGATCAGCTGGGTGGCCATGTCCTGGAACTGCAGGGCGGTGATGGCACCGGCCAGGCTCTGGAGCGCTTCCTTGATCGGCGCCGTGTCCAGGTTGAATTTCGGGGCTTCGTCGCGCAGCACGTTCATCTGGTTGGACGCGCCGTAGAAGTGGCCCATCAAGGCCTCGCCCGCGTCCTCGAGCAGCCGCTGCAGCCGTTCGAGGTCGTGCGAGGCGACCATCAGGTGATCCTGCAGGTCTGCCGCCGCCACGAGCGGGAGTCCCCCGCCGGGCGATGGATTCTGGGCGTCACTCGTCAGCATCGTGGCTCCAAAAGCTGTGTGTTGTGTTGTGCGCGGGAGGCGTTGCGGTTGCCCGCCGCGGATTCCCTCGAGGATTGCGCTTGATTCTTCGGCACGCGACCCTCGGACATTGAGCGGATCACGGTGGAAAACGCCCGCCATTTCTCGATCTGGCGCCAAGCGGGCGCGACCCGTGCGATTCCTCACGCCAGGGCGGCGCGCGGCGGGCGCCTGCCCCGTGATTTCGGCTCGAAGGCGCGCGGACCTGAGGGCCGTCCGGGCTTGCGGCGCCTCGGCTGGGCGATACTCCACGCATGCCTTCCCACTGCCTGCCGGCCCGACGCACAGCGCTGCGCGTGCTGCACCTGGAGGATTCGGAGCTCGAC
Source organism: Burkholderiaceae bacterium (assembly GCA_036384855.1). GTDB lineage: Bacteria > Pseudomonadota > Gammaproteobacteria > Burkholderiales > Burkholderiaceae_C > Scleromatobacter. The sequence continues at coordinate 1,724 of DASVLN010000290.1, forward strand.
CACGAGCTCGAGATGGCGCACCTGCGCCGCGGCGGCCTGCGGCTGGAGGCGACCCGCGTCGACTCCGAGGCCGCCTTCCGCGCCGCGCTGGACGAGCCGGTGGCCTGGGACATCGTCCTGTCGGACTTCAACGTGCCCGGCTTCTCGGGCCTGGCGGCCCTGGAGATCGTGAAGGCGACCGGCCGCCCGCTGCCCTTCATCCTCATCTCGGGCGAGATCGGCGAGGACGTCGCCGTCGCCGCGATGCGCAACGGCGCGAGCGACTACCTGCTCAAGGCCAACCTCGCGCGCCTGCTGCCGGCGGTCGAGCACGCGATCGCGGCCAACGAGGCCGAGCTCGCGCGCGAGGCCGCCGACCGCGAGCTCGCGCTGTCGCGCCAGCGCCTGTCGGAGCTCGCCCAGCACCTGCAGACCAGCGTCGACATGGAGCGCGCCGCGATCGCCCGCGAGATCCACGACGACGTCGGCGGCTCGCTGACGGCGCTGAAGTTCGACATCGCCTGGATCGCGCGCCACGCCGGCGACCCGGATGTCCAGCAGCGCGCGCAGGCCGCGCTCGAGGTGGTGACGCACGCGATCGAGTCGAGCAAGCGCATCATGCACAACCTGCATCCTGCGATCCTGGAGCAGGGCCTGGTGGCCGCGCTGCAGTGGATGGCCAGCCGCTTCGAGAAGCGCACCGGCGTCGTCTGCGCGATCCGCACGCCCAGCGAGGCGCTGCAGCTGCCGGCCGGCGTGCCGCTGGTCGCGTACCGCACCGCGCAGGAGGCGCTCACCAACATCACCAAGCACGCCAACGCGACCCGCGTCGGGATCGACCTGTCGCTGGCCGGCGGGGTGCTCTCGCTGGAGATCAGCGACAACGGCGTCGGCCTCAGCGACGCCGACCTCGCCAAGGCGCGCAGCTTCGGCATCCGCGGGCTGCACGAGCGCGCCTCCACGGTGGGCGGCTGGGTCGACCTTTCCGGCAGCCCGGGACAGGGCACGACGCTGATCCTGTCCGTGCCGCTGGCCGACGCCGTCGGCTACGCTTCCGAATTCGGGCCGGACGCCGTCGACGACGACGAGGCGGCCGGCGACGACGACGATCCGACCGTGTGGGGAGCACCATGATCCGAGTCATCCTCTGCGACGACCATGCGCTGATCCGGCGCGGCATCCGCGACACGCTGTCCGATGCGCCCGACATCGAGGTGGTGGGCGAGGCCGGCGACTACCCCGAGCTGCGCTCGCTGCTGCGCACGACGACCTGCGACGTGCTCGTGCTGGACATCAACATGCCCGGCCGCAGCGGGCTGGACGTGCTGGCCGTGCTCAAGGACGAGGGCGCGACGATGAAGGTGCTCATCGTCAGCATGTATCCCGAGGATCAATACGCGATCCGCGCGCTGCGCGCCGGCGCCTACGGCTACGTCAACAAGGGCGGGGACCCGCAGCAGCTCGTGCTGGCGGTGCGCACCGTCTCGCAGGGCCGCAAGTTCGTGACGCCCGAGATCGCGCAGATGCTGGTCGAGAGCCTGACCACGCCCGAGGTCGCGCACGCGCACGAGAAGCTCTCCGACCGCGAGCTGCAGACGCTCGTGATGATCGCCTCGGGCAAGCGCCTGTCCGACATCGCGGGCGAGCTCACGCTGTCGCCCAAGACGGTCAGCGTCTACCGCGCACGCGTCCTCGAGAAGCTGGGGCTCGCCAACAATTCCGAGCTGACGGTCTACGCGATCCGCAACGGCCTGGTCGGCGGCGAATAGCGATCACCCATGAAAAACGCCCGCGGCTGCGGGCGTTTCATCGAGCTCGACCCGGCGCTGCCGCTCGGGTGTGTCCAACGCAACACGAGGGAGCGGCAGATCCGGCTGCGCCGGTCTGCCCGCGGCCGGCCCCCCTGGGGGGCAGCGAGCGCCAGCGAGCGTGGGGGCCGTCAGAACCCCAGGCTGGCGAGCAGGTCGTCGACTTCGCCCTGGTCGGCCACCACGTCGGTGCGGCCTTCCGGGTTCACGACCGGGCCGTTGAGCACGTTCGGGTCGACCTGGGCGCGCACGCCCTCGGGCACCACCTGGACGAGCAGCTTGACCAGGCTGTCCTCGAGGTCGTTGGCCAGGGTCACGACCTTGGCGACCACCTGGCCGGTAAGGTCGTGGAAGTCCTGGGCCATCATGATGTCGGTCAGGTGCTCGTCGATCTTCTTCGTGGAGGTCTCGACCTCGTGCACGAAGTTCATCACGGCACCGGTGGCGACCGCCTTGACCGGATCGCTGACGATCTGGGCCGCGATCGCGCGGGTGGCTTCCGAGATCGAGTTGTGCTCGGCCTTGGCCTGGTCGACCGAGTTCAGCACCTTCTCGGCCGCGGCCGCCGTCTTGGTGGCGATGTAGGTCAGGCGGCTGCGCGCGTCGGGCAGGCCGTCGGTGGCCAGCTGGAGCTTGGGCATCACGCCCAGCTGCTGCATCGTGTCGTGCAGCAGGCGCGTGATCGTGCCCAGTTGCTGGAACACTTCCGGCGACACGGACAGCGTGTCGGTGGGCTTCAGGGAGGCGATGTCTTCCATTTTCATGATCGGGTCTCCCTGGTTCAGGCGGTGGCCGCCAGCTTCTGCATGATCTTCTGCACCTTCTCTTCCAAGGTGGCCTTGGTGAAGGGCTTGACGATGTAGCCCGCGGCGCCGGACTGGGCCGCCAGCACGATGTCTTCCTTGCGCGCCTCGGCGGTCACCATCAGCACCGGCAGGTGCTTGAGCGAGTCGTCCGCCTTGATCGACTTCAGCAGGTCGAAGCCGTTCATGTTGGGCATGTTGATGTCCGAGACGACGAAGTCGAACTTCGCGGCCTTGAGCATGTTCAGGGCGACCTGGCCGTCCTCGGCCTCCTCGCAGTTGTTGCAGCCCATCTCCTTGAGCAGGCCGCGGACGATGCGGCGCATGGTGGAGAAGTCGTCGACGACAAGGAATTTCAGATCGGTGGGGTTGCTCATGGTGTCCTCAGGGCAGGGTGCTGCGAGAAGTGCTTTCGGCTATATCGGTCAGTGGGCGGCCGCGCTTGAGGCGTCCGCGGGAGGCGAAACGGTGGAATTTGTCGCGGCGGAGGCGGGAGATTCCTCGGCTTCGGCCGCGGACGCGTCGAGCGGCCTGAACATGCGGTCCTCGGCGTCGCGGTTCATCACGATGATGCTGATGCGGCGGTTGGCGGGCGCGGTCGGATCCTTCTCGTCGAAAGGCTGGCTCGACGCGAGGCCCTGCACGCGCAGCACCCGGTCGTCGGCCAGGCCGCCCGCGATCAGCTCGCGCCGGGACGCGTTCGCGCGGTCGGCCGACAGCTCCCAGTTGCTGTAGCCGCGGTCGCCGCCGGGGAAAGGCTGGGCGTCGGTGTGGCCCTCGAGGGTCAGGTGGTTGGGCACCTCGGTCAGCACCGAGCCGATCGCGCGCAGCAGGTCGCGCATGTAGGGCTTGATGACCGCGGAGCCGGAATCGAACATCGGCCGGTTCTGGTCGTCGACGATCTGGATGCGCAGGCCGTCGCGCGTCATGTCCAGGCGGATCTGGGAGCTGAGGTCCTTCAGCTTCTCGTTGCTCTGGAGCTTCTGCTGGATCTCCTGCTTGAGGTCCTCGAGCCGCGAGACCTCGGCGCGGACCTGTTCGGCCTTGAGCTTGTGCAGGTTGATCGTGTTGCGCTGGGCCTCGACCTCGCCCTTCTTGACCTGGCCGACGGTGGAGGTGAGGCTCTCGCCGCCGCCCTTGAGCACGGAGTTGGAGTCGCCCGAGCCCGAGCCGCCCGACAGCGCGATCTTCAGCGGCGAGGCGAAGTAGTCGGCGATGCCCTTCTTGTCGCCGTCGGTGGTGGAGCCGAGCAGCCACATCAGCAGGAAGAACGCCATCATCGCCGTCACGAAGTCGGCGTAGGCGATCTTCCACGCGCCGCCGTGGGCGGCATGGCCACCCTTCTTGACGCGCTTGATGATGATCGGCTGGAGCTTCTTCGAGTCGCCTGCCATGGCTTACTTTCCGGATCTCACTTCTTGCCCTTGACGTGGCTCTCCAGCTCGACGAAGGTCGGGCGGTCGCCGGAATACAGCACCTTGCGGCCGAACTCGATGGCCACCTGCGGCGCGTAGCCCTGCATCGAGGCGAGCAGCGTCGTCTTGATGCACTGCAGCTCCTTGCCGTTGTCCTCGACCTTCTGCTCCAGCAGGCCGCCCAGCGGCTCGACGAAGCCGTAGGCCAGCAGGATGCCCAGGAACGTGCCGACCAGCGCCGAGCCGATCATCGCGCCCAGCACCGCCGGCGGCTGGCCGACCGAGCCCATGGTCTTCACCACGCCCAGCACGGCCGCGACGATGCCGAACGCCGGCAGGCCGCCCGCCAGGCGCCCGAGCGCCGCGACGGCGGCATGCTCCTCGTGGTGGTGGGTCTCGATCTCGGAGTCCATCAGGGACTCGATCTCGTGCGCGTTGAGGTTGCCCGACACCATCATCCGCAGGTAGTCGGTGATGAACTCGACGACGTGGTGGTCGCCGCCGACCGTCGGGTACTTCTGGAACAGTGCGGAGCTGTGCGGATCCTCGACGTCCTTCTCGATGGACATCAGGCCTTCCTTGCGCGCCTTCTGCAGGATGTCGTACAGCAGCGCGAGCAGCTCCATGTAGCGCGCCTTGCTGAACTTGCTGCCCTTGAAGCACGCGCCCAGGCCCTTGGCCGCGGCCTTGACCACCTTCATCTGGTTGTTGGCCAGGAAGGCGCCGCCGGCCGCCCCGAAGATCGTGATGAACTCGAAGGGGAGGGCGTGCAGGATGACGTGCATGTTGCCTTCCTCGGCGATGTACACGCCGAAGATGCAGCCCAGTGCAACGACCCAGCCGACGATCACAAACATTTTGGGTTCGCTTCCAGTGTCTTGTTCGAATGCGGGCCCGCTTTCACAGGCCTTGCGGCTTTATCGACGCCCGCGCGCCGCGCCTTGAGGGCGTCATCCGCACGATTGGCGCCGGTTCCCGGGCCGATTCCGCCCCCGGCGCGTGGGGAGATCTGGACACCCGTGCTCATCGCGCGTCCCCCACGCGGTAGATCCATACCGGCTTGCCGCCGGCGGGCCGCAGGACGGCGTGCGGGCGACGTCCGGCCACCTCGAACTCCAGGCTCGCGAGCCAGGCGCCGGAGGGGAGCTCGGCCTCGGCCTTGGCGATCGCGCGGGCCATGCTCTCCGGGCGCTGGAACAGGTAGACCAGCGCACAGCCCGACCATGCGCCCGGGCGCCACATGTCGCCCCGGCGGACGCCTGCCCACGGGCAGCGCAGCCGCGCGGCGAGCGCCAGGGGCCAGCTCCATTCGATGCCTTCGAGCCGCGCCTGCGGCCAGACCGCTCGCAGCGCCCGCAG
>DASVLN010000291.1:0-1648 GCA_036384855.1 Burkholderiaceae bacterium
CCAGGCCGCGGCACGCCTGGCCGAGGTGGTGGCGGAGCTGCTGTCACAGTGCGAGGACGTCGGGACGCGCTTCGCCGAGGAGGCGCGCCGCATGCATTACGGCGAGCGCGAGCCCGCCGCGATCCGCGGCCAGACGACGCCCGCGGAGCGCGAGGCCCTGGCCGACGAGGGCATCGAGGTGCTGACGCTGCCGGTGCCGGTGGCCAAGGGGTCGCTGCAGTAGCGCCGCCCGCGCCGGCATGCCCGGCGCCTCGCGTCAGGGCTGCTGCTGCAGCAGCTTGCCGATGGCAGCCATGTCCGTGTGTACCTGGAGTGGCGCCCGCGCGTCCGCCGGGCGTCAATCCGGCAGCATCACGCCCGGATTGAGCAGTCCTCGAGGGTCGAGCGCCGTCTTCACCGCCCGCATCAGCGCGAGAGCCTGCGGCGGCTTGCGCGCGCCCAGTTCGCCGCGCTTCAGGCGACCGATGCCGTGCTCCGCGGAGAAGGTGCCGCCCGCGTCGATCGCGAGCCCGTGCACGCAGGCGTTGACCGCGGGCTCCAGGCGGGCGAGGAAGGCCGCGGCGTCCTCGCCTTCGGGCGCCTGGAGGTTGTAGTGCAGGTTGCCGTCGCCGAGATGGCCGAAGGTGACGTGGCGAGCGCCCGGCGCGACCGCCTCGAGCGCGGCATCCGCGGCCGCGACGAAGCCGGCGAGCGCCGACAGCGGCAGCCCCACGTCGTGCTTGACGTTCAGGCCCTCGCTGGCCTGGGCGAGCGGGATCGCCTCGCGCAGTGCCCACAGCGCGCGGGCCTGGGCCTCGTTCGCCGCGAGGGCGACGTCCGCGATCTCGCCGGCCTCGAGGGCGCGGCCCAGCGTGTCCTCCGCGCCGGCGCGCAGCGTGGCCTCGTCGTGCGGGGAGGCGAGCTCGAACAGCACCGACCATTCGCCCGCGCGCTCGTCCAGGGGCACGCGCAGCGCCGGGTGGTGACGCCGCACGAGCGCCAGCGAGAAGGCGTTCATCGCCTCGAAGCCGACCAGCTCGGCATCGAAGGCCGCGCGCAGCCGCCGCATCAGCGAGACGGCCCGCTCGAGCGACGCGCAGCGCGCCCAGCCCGTGACCACCGCGCGCGGCCGCGGGTACAGCCGCAGCGTCGCCGCCGTGATGATGCCCAGCGTGCCCTCGCTGCCGACGAACAGGTCGCGCAGGTCGTAGCCCGTGTTGTCCTTGCGCAGGCCGTCGAGCTGACGCCAGACCTGGCCGTCGGCGGTGACGACCTCGAGCCCGAGGCACAGCTCGCGCGCGTTGCCGAAGCGCAGCACCTGCGTGCCGCCGGCATTGGTCGCGAGGTTGCCGCCGATCGTGCAGCTGCCCTCGGAGGCCAGGCTCAGCGGGAACAGCAGTCCGGCGCCGGCCGCGGCGGCCTGCACCTCCTGCAGCGCGAGGCCGGCCTCGACGGTGATCGTCTGGTTGGCGGCGTCGACGCGGCGCACCGCGCGCAGGCGCTTCAGGCTCAGCACGACCTGCGTGCGCGAGTCGTCCGGCACCCCGCCGCCGACCAGTCCCGTGTTGCCGCCCTGCGCGACGAGGCTCGTGCCCGGCGTCGCGGCGCAAAGGCGCACGACGGCGGAGACCTCGTCGGCGCTGCCGGGCCGCACGACGGCCAGCGCGCG
>DASVLN010000292.1:0-6642 GCA_036384855.1 Burkholderiaceae bacterium
CCAGCCCGCCGCCCAGGCACTTGCCGCGGATCGCCGCGACGACCGGCTTGCCGGCGCGCTCGAGCCGGCGCAGCACGGCCTTGAAGCGCATCGACTCGTCGAAGGCCTCCTGCGCGGTCGCGAGTGCGGCCAGGCGCTCGACGTCGGCGCCGGCGAGGAAGTCGCGCTTGCCGGTCGTCACGACCAGCCCCTTGATCGCGGCGTCCGCCTCCAGGCGCCCGACCAGCGCCGTCAGCGGCTCGGCGAGCGTGTCGTCCAGGACGTTCATGGAACGCCCCGGCGAGTCCATCGTCGCCACGGCGATGCCGTCGGCGCCGACCTCCACGCGAAGTGCGCTGCGGGTGCCCGTATCCGTATCCGTGTCGGCCATGGCGTCAGACCCTCTCGATGATCGTGGCGATGCCCATGCCGCCGCCCACGCACAGCGTCGCGCAGCCGAGGGCGAGGTCGCGGCGCTCCAGCTCGTCGAGCAGGGTGCCGAGGATGATGCAGCCGGTCGCGCCCAGCGGATGCCCGAGCGCGATCGCGCCGCCGTTGACGTTGACGCGGTCGAGCCCGATGGCCAGGTCGCGCGCGGTCTTCATCGGCACCGCGGCGAAGGCCTCGTTGATCTCCCACAGGTCGATGTCGGCTGCCGCCAGGCTGGCCTTCGCGAGCGCCTTGCGGCAGGCCGGCGTCGGGCCGGTGAGCATGATGGTCGGCTCCGAGCCGGTCACGGCGACGCTGCGGATGCGGGCCCGCGGCGCGAGGCCGGCGCGCTCGCCCGCGGCGCGCGAGCCGATCAGCATCAGCGCCGCGCCGTCGACGATGCCCGAGGCGTTGCCGGCATGGTGCACGTGCGCGATCCGCTCGAGCGTCGTGTACTTGCGCAGCGCGGTGGCGTCGAAGCCCATCGCGCCCATCGCGGCGAACGACGGCTCGAGCCTGGCCATCGCCTCGAGCGAGGCGTCGGGGCGGATCGTCTCGTCCTCCACCAGCAGCGGCAGGCCCGCGATGTCGTGCACCGGCAGGATCGAGCGCTTGAAGCGCCCGGCCTCGCGTGCGGCGGCCGCGCGGTGGTGCGAGTCGCGTGCGTAGGTGTCGAGGTCGGTGCGGGAGAAGGCTTCCAGCGTCGCGATCAGGTCGGCGCTGACACCCTGGGGGATGAATCCGAGCGCCTGGTTCACGCGCGGATCCATGAACCACGCGCCGCCGTCGCTGCCCATCGGCCAGCGGCTCATCGACTCGACCCCGCCGGCGACGACCAGGTCCTCGAAGCCGCTCGCGACCTTGGCCGCCGCGAGGTTCACCGCCTCCAGGCCGGAGGCGCAGAAGCGCGACAGCGTGACACCGGCCGCGCTCTCGGCCCAGCCGGCGTCCAGCACCGCGATGCGCGCGATGTCGGCGCCTTGCTCGCCCACCGGCGTGACGCAGCCGAGGACGACGTCGTCCACGAGCGCCGTGTCGAGCGCGAGGCGGTCGCGCAGGCCCTGCAGCAGGCCGCGCAGCAGCCAGGCGGGCGAGGCCTGGTGCAGCCGGCCGTCCTTCTTGCCCTTGCCGCGCGGCGTGCGGACGTGGTCGTAGATCAGTGCGTCGTTCATGAGAGGACCTCCCTTGCGGGCCGCGGTTCGAGCGTCACTTCCCGAGGCTCTTGCGCACGGTGGCGTTGATCAGGCGCAGCTCGGCGAGCGACGCGTCGATGTGCTCGCGCTTGCGCTCCAGGTCGGCGATCGCCTTGCTGGTCTTGTCGAGCACGTACTTCAGCTGCACCGCGCGGCCCTCGCCGTGCGTGCCGTAGAGATCGAGGTAGTGCTTGATCTCCGCGAGCGAGGAGCCGATGGCCTTGGCCCGCAGGATCAGCTGCAGCCGTGCGCGGTCGCGCCGCGTGTAGACGCGCGTGCCGTTGACGCGGCGCGGCGCGAGCAGGCCCTTGTCCTCGTAGAAGCGGATCGCGCGCGGAGAGATGTCGAACTCGCGGCACAGCTCCGTGATGCCGAACAGCTGGCCGGCGTCGTCGCTGCGATGGTCGGCGACCACCTCGTCGGCGGTCTGGGCCTTCGCCCGGGCGGCGTGCAGGGACATCGCGCGGCTCCTCTTGCCCCGGGCGGCGTCAGACGATGCGCTGCAGCTTCAGCGCGACGCTCATGTCGCCCGACACCTTGAACTTCCCGAGCATGAAGCCGGTCGTCGGCTGCAGCTCGCCCGACAGCAGGTCGCCCAGCGTGGCGAGCTTCAGCGACACGGTGCAGTCGGCCGGCAGCGACGCGTCGTTGGACACCGTATTGGGCACGTCGCGCGCGTCGACGAGGATCGCGCCGTCGTCGCCGCAGTCGAACTTCAGGATGGCGCCGAGGCCGCAGTCGTCGCCGACCTTGGCGCGCAGCTGGGTGGTGGCGGTCTGGAGATCCATGGTCGCGTTCCTCGTCGTCGTGTCGGTGAGGGAAGGTCGGGCGCGGACGCGGCGTCCGTGCGGGGCGCGTCGAGCTTAAGCGGCGCGCCTCGAGCTTCGCATCGGTGTAATTCCCGATCGGGAATCGAGTTGACGTTAACGTCACCATGCCGCCTAATGCGGCACGTCGCAACGCTCAGCCTCGAACCGCCCATGGCGATCGCGCCTCGTGAACCGTCTTCCGCCTTGCCGGGCGCCGGGCCCCGCCCGGGTTACCGCAGCGCCTTCGCGCCGGGGCTGTTCGCCGGGCAGCGCGTCTGGGTGACGGGCGGCGGCTCGGGCATCGGGCGCGCGGTCGCGCACGAGCTCGCGTCGCTGGGCGCGCACGTGATCCTGAGCGGTCGCAGTCCCGACAAGCTCGAACGCACCGCCGCCGAGATCGACGAGGACGGCGGGCGCTGCGGGTGGCGCGCGTTCGACATCCGCGACGAGGACGCGGTCAAGGCGCAGGTCGAGGCCGAGGTGCGCGAGGGCGGTGTCGTGCACGGCCTCGTCAACAACGCCGGCGGCCAGTTCCCGGCGCCGATGCAGGCCATCAGCAAGCGCGGCTTCGAGGCCGTGGTCGCCAACAACCTGACGGGCGGCTTCCTGATGATGCGCGAGCTGTTCCTGCACAGCTTCCAGGCGCACGGCGGCGCGATCGTCAACATGACCGCCGACTTCCGCAACGGCATGCCGGGCATGGCGCACTCCGGCGCGGCGCGCGCGGGCATGAGCAACCTCACGATGACGGCGGCCTTCGAGTGGGCTTCGTCGGGGGTGCGCGTGAACGCGGTCGCGCCGGGCTGGATCGCCTCCAGCGGCATGGACACCTACGGCGGCGCCATGCGCGCGTTGATCCCGCAGCTCAAGCGCCACGTGCCGCTGCGGCGCATGGGCCTGGAGGCCGAGGTGAGCGCGGCCATCGTCTTCCTGCTGTCGCCCGCCGCCGCCTTCGTCACGGGCGTGACGCTGCAGATCGACGGCGGCGCGTCGCTGGGTTCGCCGCTGTTCCCCTCCGTCGACCACGAGCGCTCGGTGCCCTTCGACGGCTTCCATCGCGCGGCGACGCCCGAGGTGCTGCGCGAAGCCGGCGGCGATACGGATACGGGCAGGGGTTCGTGATGCCGGCGCTCGGCTCCGCGCTCGACCCGCGGTCGCCCGCCTTCGCGGCCAACGCGGCGCGCATGGCCGAGCGGCTCGAGGAGGTGCGCGCGCTCGAGCGCCAGGTGGTCGCCGCGAGCGCTTCGAAGCGGGCGAAGTTCGAGGCGCGCGGCCAGCTGCTGCCGCGCGAGCGCGTGGCGCAGCTGCTCGATCGCGGCAGCGGCTTCCTGGAGCTGTCGGCGCTCGCAGGCCTGGGCATGCACGACGACGACGGCCGCAGGTCGGTCCAGGGCGGCGGCTCCATCGTCGGCATCGGGCTCGTGGCCGGCAAGCGGGTGCTGGTCTCCGCGAGCGACAGCGCGCTCAAGGGCGGCACGGTCTCGCCGATGGGCCTGCGCAAGGCGCTGCGGGCGCAGCAGGTGGCGCTCGAGAACCGGCTGCCCATCGTCTACCTCGTCGAATCGGGCGGCGCCAACCTGATGTACCAGAGCGAGATGTTCGTCGAGGGCGGCCGCAGCTTCGCCAACCAGGCACGGCTGTCGGCGGCCGGCATCCCGCAGGTGGCCGTGGTGCACGGGTCGTCGACCGCGGGCGGCGCCTACCTGCCCGGGCTGTCGGACTACGTCGTGCTGGTGCGCGGGCGATCGAGCATCTACCTGGCCGGCCCGCCGCTCGTGAAGGCGGCCATCGGCGAGGACGCGACCGACGAGGAGCTCGGCGGCGCGCAGACGCACGCCGAGGTCACCGGCCTGGGCGAATACCTGGGCGAGGACGACGCCCACGCGATCGCGATCGCGCGCGAGCTCGTCGACAAGCTGCAGTGGGACGCCGCGCCGGCGCCGCTCGCGAGCTCGCCTCCGCTGTTCGATGCCGAGGAGCTGCTGGGCGTCGTGCCTGCCGACGAGCGCGAGCCCTACGACGCGCGCGAGATCGTCGCCCGCATCGTCGACGCCTCCGACTTCCTGGAGTTCAAGCCCGGCTTCGGCGCCGATACCCTCTGCGGGCATGCGCGCATCGAGGGGCGGCTGGTCGGCCTGCTCGCCAACAACGGGCCGATCCAGCCGCAGGGCTCGAACAAGGCGGCGCAGTTCATCCAGCTCTGCGATCAGACCGGCACGCCGCTCGTCTTCCTGCAGAACACGACCGGCTACATGGTGGGGTCGGCCGCCGAGCGCGGCGGCGCGATCAAGCACGGCGCGAAGATGATCCAGGCCGTCGCCAATGCGCGCGTCGCGAAGTTCACCGTCGTGGTCGGCGGCTCCTTCGGCGCCGGAAACTACGGCATGTGCGGGCGCGGCTTCGATCCGCGCTTCATCTTCAGCTGGCCCTCGGCGCGCACCGCGGTGATGGGCGGGGCGCAGGCCGCCAAGGTGATGGAGATCGTGGGCGCGGGCAAGCTCGCCCGCGCCGGGCAGCAGGCCGACGAGGCGGCGCTCAGGGCGATGGGCGAGCAGCTGCGCCAGCGCATCGACCGCGAGTCGGGCGTGCTGTTCGGCACCGCGCGCCTGTGGGACGACGGCGTCATCGACCCGCGCGACACGCGCCGCGTGCTGGGCCTCGCGCTCGCGCTCGCGCACGAGGCCGACACGCGCGTCCTGCGTCCCAACGCCTTCGGCGTCGCCCGCTTCTGACATCGTCCCGACGAAGGATTCACCATGCACTTCACGCCCGAGCACCGCGCGCTCGCCGATACGGTCACCCGTTTCGTCGAGAAGGAGCTGAACCCCTACGTGCCGCAGTGGGAGGCGGACGAGATCTACCCGGCGCACGAGGTCTTCGCCAAGCTCGGCAAGCTCGGGCTGCTGGGGCTGAAATACCCCGAGGAGTACGGCGGCGCGGGCCTGGACTTCAGCTACTCGGTCACGATGGCCGAGGCGCTGGGCGAGTGCGCCTGCGGGGGCGTGCCGATGTCCATCGGCGTGCAGACCGACATGTGCACCCCCGCGCTCGCGCGCTTCGGCTCGGACGAACTGCGTCGCGAGTTCCTCGCGCCGTCCATCGCCGGCGAGCTCGTGGGTTGCCTTGGCGTGAGCGAGCCGGGCGGCGGGTCGGACGTCGCCGCGATCAGGACGACCGCGCGCAAGGACGGCGGCGACTACGTGATCAACGGCACCAAGATGTGGATCACCAACGGCCTGCAGGCCGACTGGTGCTGCCTGCTCGCCAACACGGGCGAGGGCCCCGTCCACAAGAACAAGAGCCTGATCGTCGTGCCGATGGACGCCCCGGGCATCACGAAGCAGAAGATCCGCAAGATCGGGATGGATTCGTCCGATACCGCGCAGCTGTTCTTCGACGAGGTGCGCGTGCCGCAGCGCCACCTGATCGGCCAGGAGGGCATGGGATTCGCGTTCCAGATGATGCAGTTCCAGGAGGAGCGGCTGTGGGGCGCGGCGTCGTCGCTGCGCAGCCTGGATCGGCTGATCGACCTCACGATCGAGTACACGCGCGATCGCCACGCCTTCGGCAAGAGCGTGCTGGACAACCAGGTGGTGCACTTCCGCCTCGCCGAGCTGCGCACCGAGGTCGCGGCCCTGCGCGCGCTGACCTACCAGGCGTGCGAGCTCTACGTCTCGGGCAAGGACGTCACCAAGCTCGCGTCGATGGCCAAGCTGAAGTGCGGGCGCCTCAGCCGCGAGGTCGCCGACAGCTGCCTGCAGTTCTGGGGCGGCATGGGCTTCACGCGCGACAACCCGATCTCGCAGGCCTGGCGCGATTCGCGCCTGATCTCGATCGGCGGCGGGGCGGACGAGGTGATGCTGGGCATCATCTGCAAGCTCGAAGGCACGCTTCCCAAGGGCTCGCACTGAGATGGCCGAGGCGCGTTCGGTGCCGCCGGCCTGCGAGACGCTCGCCGTCTCCTCGCGCGACCGCGTCTGGCACGTCATGCTGAACCGGCCGGCCTTGCGCAACGCCATGTCGCTGCGCATGGTCGAGGAACTCCAGGCCGTGCTCGCGCAGGCGGAGCGCTCGGGCGAGGTGCGCGCGATCGTGCTGCGCGGCGCGGGCGGGCACTTCTGCGCGGGCGCGGACCTGAAGGACATGGGCGCGGCGCGGCAGCGCGAGCTCGCGGGCGAGCGCGACGCGGTGGCAGAGGCCAATGCGCGATTCGGCGCGCTGTGCGCGGCCTT
>DASVLN010000293.1:0-3112 GCA_036384855.1 Burkholderiaceae bacterium
CGGCGTCCGTCATGTGCCCGGGCACAGCCCGCCGCGCATCAGCAGCGCGCTGCGCGTGGTCGGGCTCTCGAGCTGCTGCAGCCACCATTGCAGCGCGAGGCCCTGCGGCGGCTTGTGCGGCTGCGGCGCGGCGGCGCTGCGCCAGCCGTAGGACAGCGCGGCCGTCAGGCGCTGGCGCCGCACCTGCTTGATGACGAGCCGGCCGGCCTCGACATGCTCGCGCGCCAGCACCTCCGGCACGAAGCCGCCGCCCAGGTTCATCATCAGCGCCTCGATCTTGGCCTGCATGCTGCTGACGGTGAGCACGTCCTGGCCCGGCTGGAGGTTCACGGTGACGGGCGACATGCGCTGTGCCGAGTCGGCGACCGCGATGCCGCGCTGCTCGCGCAGCACCGCGTCGGTCAGCGGCTCCTCGACCGCCGCGAGCGGATGGCGCGCGCCGACCACGTAGACGAAGGGCGCCTCGCCGAGAGGCCGCAGCTCGATGCCCGCGGGCACCGCGATGTCCACCGGCAGCCCGATCGCGAGGTCGGCCTGGCCCATCACCAGCGCCTCGACGGTGCCCGCGAGCACCTCGGTGCGCAGCCGCAGGCGCGTGCCCGGGCCGGTGCCGGCGGGCAACTCCGGCGGGCGCAGCGCGTAGAAGGCCTCGCACAGCTCGAGCAGCGTGTGGCGCGAGACGACGCCGTCGGCCGCGATGGTCAGCTGCGTCTCCCAGCCGGTGGACACGCGGTGCACGCGATTGGCGACGGTGTCCATCTCGGCGAGCAGCCGCCGGCCCTCGTTGAGCAGCTCGGTGCCCGCGGCCGTCAGGCGCGCTTGGCGCGAGCTGCGGTCGAACAGCAGCACGTCCAGCGCGTCCTCGAGCTGGCGCACGCTGTAGGTCAATGCCGAGGGCACCTTGCCGAGCTCGCGCGCCGCGGCCGCGAAGCTGCCGGTGCGGGCGATGGTGTCCATCATCGTGAGGGCCTCGGGCGTCAGCGCGAAGCGGCGGTCGGTGGTCATGCGGGTTCCCTGGCCTGGGCAGGCGGAGCGGGCGCGCGGGCGTACGGCCCGGACGCGCGGGAAGCGGGCGCGGAGACAGCCGTGGCCGGTGTCGTCGCGGAAGCGGCCGGCGCCGGCGCGGCGGCCGGGCCGTCGAGGCCGAGGAAGGTCTTCACCGGCGCGACGCTCGCGTGCGAGTCCTCTTCCTGCGGCACGTGGCCGAGCCCGGGGAAGACGACCAGCGTGCTGCCCGCGATGTCGCGGTGGAAGTGCTCGCCGTTGTCGGGCGGGATGAGGCGATCCTGCGCGCCCCACAGGATCAGCGTCGGCACGTGCAGCGTCGCGACGCGCTGCGGCGCGAGGTCGTGCTCGATCTCGCGCAGCCGGATGCCCAGCGCGCGCCGGTTGCCCTCGCGCGTGAGCAGCTCGAAGTAGCGGTCGACCAGCACCTGCGTGACGCGCGACGGGTCGCCGTAGACGTCGCGCACGCTCTGCTCGACGACCACGCGCGGCGTCAGCCATTCGCCGATGCGCCCCAGCACCGGCAGGCGCGCGAGCTGGAAGCCGATCGGCACGTGCTCGGGGCGGAACGCGTAGCCCGACGCGTCGACCAGCACCAGCCGCCCGACGCGCGCCGGCGCGAGCGCCGCGACGCGCCATGCCACTTCGCCGCCGAGCGAATTGCCGCCGATGTCGAAGCGGGTGACGTGCAGCGCGTCCAGCACGTCGAGCGTGAAGCGGGCGAGCGTGTCGCCGCGGTAGTCGTCCTGCGCGTACTCGCCCGCGAACGGGCCGGTGAGGCCGAAGCCCGGCAAGTCGAAGGTGATGACGCGCTTCCTCGACCGCAGCTCGCCGACCCAGCCCTGCCATGTGTGCAGGCTGGACGCGGTGCCATGCAGCAGCACCAGCGGCTCGGGGTCGTCGCGCGGGCCCTCGTCGCGGTAGTGCACCAGCTGGCCGCGGATCTCCATGAAGTCCGACGGCGGCGGCGCCCAGCGCGCGACCAGGCTCTCGACGCTGCGGTCCGGCGTGTCGGTCAGCGTGACCGCGAGCGCGGTGAGCATCAGCAGGATGCCGAGGGCGCGGACGAGGAGCTGCATGGCGCGCGTCAGTCCTGCGTCGCCGCCTCGCACGGCGGCGGGTCGCCCGGCGCGAGCCCGGCGTCGAGCGTGCGGCGCTCGTCGAAGACGAAGCAGTCGCCCGTCCAGCCCGGTGCCGCGCCGCCGGTCGCCGCGAAGTAGCCGAGGATGCCGCCCTCGAGCTGCAGCGCGTCGGGCCGGCCGTGCCCGGCCATGTATAGCGCCGCCTTCTCGCAGCGGATGCCGCCGGTGCAGAAGCTCACGATCGTCTTGCCCTCGAGCTCGGCGCGGTGGGCGTCGAAGGCGGCGGGGAAGTCGCTGAACTTGTGGATGCGCCAGTCGTGCGCGCCCTCGAAGGTCCCGGCGTCGACCTCGAAGCCGTTGCGCGTGTCGACGAGCGCGAGCGGGCGGCCGTCGTCGTCGCGGCCCTGCGCGAGCCAGCGCGCGAGCACCGCCGGCGCGAGCGCGGGCGCGCGGCCCGCCTGCGGCCGGATCGCGGGATGGTTCATGCGGATGATCTCGTCCTTGACCTTCACCTTCAGGCGCCTGAACGGCGGCGCGTCGCTGAAGCTGTCCTTGGTCGCGAGGCCGGCGAAGCGCGGATCGGCGTGCAGCGACGCGGCGACCCAGCCGCGCAGCGCGGGCTCGTCGCCGGCGACGAACAGGTTCAGCCCCTCGCGGGCGACGAGGATGGTGCCCTTGAGGCCGGCCGCGACCGCGCTCGCCTCGAGGCGGTCGCGCAGCGCGTGCGGGTCGTCGATCTCGACGAAGCGGTAGGTGGAGATGTTCAGGAAGCGCATGGAGCCGGGGAGGGCGCGGACGGCCGCGCGAACGCGTATTCTGGGGCCTCGCCGGCGGATCGGCTGGCGCGGGGCCGGCGGTGTACCCTCCGGGGCTCGCCCTCTGCTCCGAGGAACGCCTTGACGCCACCGCCATCGATCCCGCCCTATCCCATCGGTACGCCCGGCACGCCCTGGGGCGACGCCGAGCGCGCCGCCTGGCTCGCGAGCCAGCGCGTGCGGCGCAGCTATGCCGGCGAGGTCGTCGCG
>DASVLN010000294.1:0-1997 GCA_036384855.1 Burkholderiaceae bacterium
GCCCGCCGTGGCCGCCGGCGACCCGCCGCGCGCCGCCGCGCCCGATTCGCTCGTCGACCAGGCCGACCACCTGCACGCCTTCGCGCGCACCGGCCTCGTGGGCAACGCCGTCGGCGCGATCGTCGTCGCGGCGCTGCACGCGCGCCTCGTGCCGGCGGGCGAGCTGCTCGCCTGGGCCGCGCTCTTCTCGCTCGCGATGGCCGCGCGCGCCGTGCTCACCGCCACCTATGCCGGCCGCTGGCGTCCCGACCCGGCGGCGCTGCCGCGCTGGCGCGCGCGCTATCTCGCGGGCGTGATGTCCACCGGCGCGCTGTGGGGCGTGGCGGTCTGGCTGTTCTATCCGCACGGCGGCGAGCTGGAGCACGCCGCGCTGCTGCTGACGGTCTACAGCTTCTGCATCTCCGCCGTGCCGGCGCTGGCGACGCAGCTGGACGCGTTCGTCGCCTTCGTCGCGCTGACCTTCGTGCCGATGATCGCCCGCATCGCCTTCGCGCCCGGGGCCGGCGGCGGCTGGACGCTCGCGGCCATCCTCGGGCTGATCTTCGGCATCACGGTGATGCTGGGGCGCAGCTTCCAGCGCTCGTTCGCGCGCGTGCTGGCGCTGAAGCTGCGCGGGCAGCAGCTGCTCGCCCAGCTGCACAGCGAGAAGGCCGCCGCCGACCAGGCGCGGCGCGAGGCCGAGACGGCCAACCGCGCGAAGACCCAGTTCTTCGCCGCCGCGAGCCACGACCTTCGCCAGCCGCTGCACGCGCTGGGCCTGTTCGCCGAGGCGTTGCGGCACCGCGTCGGCGCGGACGCCGAGGTCGCGCACCTCGTGCACAGCATCAACGGCTCGGTCGACGCGCTGGAGGGGCTGTTCTCCGAGCTGCTGGACATCACCAAGCTCGACACCGGCGCCGTCGAGGCGCGGCCGGAGCACTTCGGCTGCGAGGCGATGTTCGCGCGCCTGCGGCTGCACTTCGAGCCGGTGGCGTTCGAGAAAGGCCTCGCGCTGCGCTTCCACGGCGGCCGCCACTTCGCGTTCGCTGATCCGCTGCTGGTCGAGCGCGTCGTGCGCAACCTGCTGTCCAACGCGATCCGCTACACCAACGACGGCGGCGTCGTCGTCGCGGCCCGCAAGCGCGGCGACCGGCTGCGGCTGGAGGTCTGGGACACCGGCCTGGGCATCCGCCCGAACGAGCAGGAACGCATCTTCGAGGAGTTCTACCAGGTCGCCGGAGACGCGCCCGCGCTCGACCCGACGCAGAGGAAGGGCCTGGGCCTCGGGCTGGCGATCGTGCGCCGGCTCGCGCGCGTGCTCGAGGCGCCGCTGCGGCTGCGCTCGGAGCCGGGGCGCGGCACGGTGTTCTCGCTGGAGGTGGCGCTCGGCAAGCGGCCGCGGCCGTCCGAGCCCGACGTCCCCGTGCGCACGACGCTGGGCCTCGCGCTGGAGCGGCGGCTGGTGGCGGTGGTCGAGGACGACCCGGCCGTGCTGGGTGGCCTGGACGTGCTGCTCAAGAGCTGGGGCGCGGACGTCGCCGCCTTCCCGAGCCACGCTGCCTGCATGGCCTGGCTGGCCGCCGCCGGCGAGCGCCCCGCCGCCCGACCCGACCTGCTGATCGCCGACTACCGGCTCGAGGACGGCCGCGACGGCTTCCAGGTGCTCGAGGCGATGCGCGCCACCTTCGGCCGGGCGCTGCCCGCGGTCATCGTCACCGGCAGCCTGATGTCCGACCAGGAGGCCCAGGCCAACGCGCACGACGTGCACCTGCTGCTCAAGCCGGTGGTGCCGGCCAAGCTGCGAGCGATGATCGCGTTCAAGCTGGGGCAGCGCTGATGCGGGAACGAGGCGCCTGCCTGCGCATGACCACCCGGCCCGCGCATGCGTCGCGGGCCCGCCGGGAGGGAGGCGCCTTCAGCGCGGTGCGGGCGCGCGGAGGCACTCGCCCTCCGGCGCGCCAGGGGGCGGCCGTCCGATGAGCGCGGGCATCGATCCGATCCAGCGAGCGGTGCGCGTC
>DASVLN010000295.1:0-2485 GCA_036384855.1 Burkholderiaceae bacterium
GTGCCGCGACGCGCTTCGCCGGCAATGCTGCGCGTCGGCTTGTCCGGCTCAGTCCGACGTTAGGCGCACCGGCCGCATGGCCGAGCGCGCCGTCGACGACCCTGCCGCCATCGCGGCCGGCGTGCGCGTTTGAACCGCCGCCCGCGCGAACGGCATCCACGACGCCGACGCCGCGGGCGTCCACAACCACGGAGCGAGTCCATGATCCCCCTTCCGAACGCACGTCCCTCCTTCGTCCTCGCGCTCGCGGCGAGCGCGCTGCTCGTCGCCTGCGGCGGCGACGGCGGCGGCAGCACCGCCGGCGCCGGCGGCACGACCTGCCCGCCAGGCGACACCTACGGCTCGGGGACCTGTTCGGGCGGCACCGGCACCGGCGGCTACCACGCGACGGCGCTGGTCTCCGACGTCGCCGGCGCCGCGGCGCACCAGGATGCGCACCTCGTCAACGCCTGGGGCCTGGCGTTCAACCCGACGGGCTTCTCGTGGGTCTCGAACGCGGGCACCTCGAGCTCGACACTGTACGACGGCAACGGCGTCCCGCAGCCGCTGGTCGTCACCATCGATGCGGGCGCCAACGGCGGGAGCCACCCGTCGGGCATCGTGTTCAACGGCACCAGCGACTTCGCGATCGCTTCGGGCGGCGCGACCGGTGGCGCGCCCTTCATCTTCGCGACGCTGGAGGGCCAGATCGACGCCTGGGCGCCGTCGGTCGACGGCACGCACGCGCTGGTCGAGGTCGACAACGGCGCCGCCGGCGCGGGCTACACGGGCCTGGCGATCGGCACCAGCGGCGCGAGCAACCTGATCTACGCGGCCAACTTCGCGGCCGGCACGGTCGACGTGTTCGATGCCCGCTACGCGCCCGTCACCACGACCGGCGGCTTCGTCGACCCGACGCTGCCGGCCGGCTACGCGCCCTTCGGCATCCAGCAGATCGCGGGCAAGATCTACGTGGCGTATGCCAAGAAGGATCCCGCGACCGGCGACGAGATGCACGCCGCGGGCCTGGGCCTGGTCGACGTCTTCGACGCGCAGGGCACGCTGCTGACCCACCTCGTTGCGGCCGGCGGCGCGCTGGATGCGCCGTGGGGCCTGGCGATGGCTCCGAGCGGCTTCGGCGCGCTGTCGGGCATGCTGCTGGTCGGCAATTTCGGCGACGGCACGATCCACGCCTACGACCCCGCCACGGGCGCCGCGGTGGGGGCGCTCGACGACGCCAGCGGCGCGCCGCTGACCGTCGACGGCCTGTGGGCGCTGCAGTTCGGCAACGGCGTCAACGCCCAGCCGACGACGACGCTGTTCTACACGGCCGGGCCGAGCGACGAGACACACGGCCGCTACGGCCGCATCGACGCCAACTGAGCGCCCGCGCGGGCTCCTGGCCGCCAGCTCGACCGTCGCGATGGCCACCCGCCGGCGGAGCGCTCGCGACGCGCCCGCGACACGCTTTTCGGGCTCACTCACGCATCGGCCGTATTGCGGACGCGCCATTTCGGCCGAAGCGTGGTATGATCGAAGACTTTGCACCTCACCCGGAGCATCAATACCAAATGGCAACCTCTTCCAAAGCCAAGAAGCGCACCGTCCGCCTGGCCTCGGGCCGCAAGCGCGCCCGCCAGGACGTGAAGCTGAACGCGCACAACTCGTCGCTGCGCTCGAAGTTCCGCACCGTCATCAAGAACGTCCAGAAGGCTGTCGCCGCCGGTGACGGCGCGAAGGCCGCCGAGCTGTTCAAGTCCGCCCAGTCGACGATCGACTCGATCGCCGACAAGGGTCTCTTCCACAAGAACAAGGCCGCGCGCCACAAGAGCCGCCTGGCCGCCAAGGTGAAGGCGCTGGCCGCCTGAAGCCAATTCCGGGTGAGTTAGTCGAGAAGGGCTCGCGTCGCGAGCCCTTTTCCATTGGGGCACCGCATCGGGAGATGCCGGCGCCCCGGGGCTCAGCCGGCCGGCGGCGTCGGCTGGACGGGCTGGATGCTGCCGTCGGGCAGCAGCACGCCCTCGACGACGCGCAGCTTGTTGTCGCGCGCGAAGTTCATGACGAAGTCCCAGGCCATGGGCTCCAGGCCCTTGAGCCGCTCGTCGACGATCACGCACTTGACCCCGCCGCACAGCCGCGGCACGCAGTACGGCGAATAGCCGATGAACGAGCCGATGCCCGCGCGCACGCCGCCCGGGCGGAAGCTGGACATGGCGCCCGCGAGCCGCTCCGCCCAGTCGCTCGGGCGGAAGGTTCGGCCGTCCAGGGTGACACCCTGGATGAAGAATTGGCGGGGGATGGCCGGCGGATTCATTGAAGGCGAGTCGACGGGGAACCTCGTATTGTGCCTTGGGGTGTTGCGTCGCAGCAAACATCAGGGTTACACGCTCGATGCCGAATCCTCGTCGGGGACGCGCCCTTAGAATGTCCGTCCCCCGGCCGAGGCGACGGCGCGGCCGTCCCGCATGCCGCCGCCGCGCGAGGCCTTCCCGCCCCGATGCCGCGC
>DASVLN010000296.1:0-3942 GCA_036384855.1 Burkholderiaceae bacterium
CACCTGCACCGCGGCGAGCGCCGCGTCGCAGCCCTCGGGCAGCGCGAGCCGGCCGGCGCCGGCGATCTCCAGGCCGGGCCCCGCCGTGCCGCGGAACGCCCGCGCCGGAAGGAAGTTCATGCGCGGCGCGCCGAGGAAGCCGGCCACGAACTGGTTGACCGGCTGGCGGTAGACCTCCGACGGCGTGCCGACCTGCTCGATGCGGCCGCTGTTGAACACCGCGATGCGGTCGCCCAGCGTCATCGCCTCGACCTGGTCGTGCGTGACGTAGACGACGGAGACGCCGAGCTGCTCGTGCAGCCGCGCCATCTCCAGCCGCATCTGCGTGCGCAGCGACGCGTCGAGGTTGGACAGCGGCTCGTCGAACAGGAACACCTTCGGGCTGCGCACGATCGCGCGCCCGATCGCCACGCGCTGGCGCTGGCCGCCGGACAGCGCGCGCGGCTTGCGATCCAGCAGGTGCGCGAGCTGCAGCGCGTCGGCGGCCTTGCGCACGGAGGCCTCGATCTCCGCCTTCGGCCGGCCGGCGATGCGCAGCGCGAAGCCCATGTTCTCCGCCACCGTCATGTGCGGGTAGAGCGCGTAGCTCTGGAACACCATGGCGACGCCGCGGTCGGCGGGCGCGACGTGGGTCATGTCCTCGCCGCCGATGCGCAGGTGGCCGGCGCTGATGTCCTCGAGGCCCGCGATCATGCGCAGCGTCGTCGACTTGCCGCAGCCCGACGGCCCGACGAGCACCATGAACTCGCCGTCGCGCACGGTCAGGTCGATGCCGTCGACCGCGGTGACGCCGTTCGCATAGGTGCGGCGCAGGCCCTGGAGCTGGAGTTCGGCCATCTCTGCTTTTCCGACTCTGTGAGAAGTTAGCGGCGCGCCTTGTGCGCGGCGATGAAATCGCGGTACCAGTGCGCGCTGCGCTTGGGCGTGCGCGCCTGGGTCTCGTAGTCGACGCGGAACAGGCCGAAGCGCTTGGCGTAGCCGGAGTCCCACTCGAAGTTGTCCAGCAGGCTCCAGTACATGTAGCCGCGCACGTCGGCGCCGAGCTCGATCGCGCGCGCGACCGCGGCGAGGTGCTCGCGCACGTAGTCCACGCGCGGCACGTCCTCGACGCCCGCGGCCGTCACGACGTCCGCGTTGGCCATGCCGTTCTCGGTGATGATCATCGGCGGCGGCATGTAGTCGCGCGTCAGGCGCACCAGGTGCTGCGTCAGCACCTCGGGCACGATCTCCCAGCCCATGTCGTTGACGCCGCGCAGGTTGGGCGACGGGATCGGCGGCACGCGCGTGCTGACCCAGTTGCGCGTGTACATGTTGATGCCGAGGAAGTCCATCGGCTGGCGGATGACGTCGAAGTCGCCCGGCTCGACCTTCGGCGCGTCGGCGCCGAGGGACTCGACGGCGTCGGCCGGGTACGCGCCGCGGAACAGCGGATCCATGTACCAGCGCACGTCCAGGCCGTCGGCGATGCGGGCGGCCTGCAGGTCGGCCGGCGTCTTCTCGGCCGCGAAGGCCGGCGTGTGGTTCAGGACGATGCCCAGCTGCGGCGACTTCGCCATGCCCCGCGCCGCCTCGCGCATCGCCTTCAGCGCGAGTCCGTGGCCCAGCAGCAGGTGGTGCGAGACCTGCATCGCCGCCGCGCGGTCCTTCAGGCCCGGCGCGAACTGGCCCTTCTCGTAGCCCAGCGTCGCGACGCACCAGGGCTCGTTGAGGGTCGCGATCGTGACGAGGCGGTCGCCGAGGCGGCGCAGCACCTCGACCGCGTAGTCGGCGAAGCGCGCGCAGGTCTCGCGCGACTGCCAGCCGCCCACGGCCTCCTGCAGCGCCTGCGGCAGGTCCCAGTGGTGCAGCGTCGCGTGCGGCGCGATGCCGGCCTCCAGCAGGCCGTCGACGAGGCGGTCGTAGAAGCCGAAGCCGGCCTCGTTCCACGCGCCGCGGCCGTCGGGCTGCACGCGCGGCCAGGCGATCGAGAAGCGGTAGGCGTCCAGGCCCAGCCAGCGCATGCGCTCGATGTCCTCGGCCCAGCGGTGGATGTGGTCGCAGGCGACGAGGATGTTCGAGCCGTCCTTGATCTTGCCGGGCTGCGCGCAGAACGCGTCCCAGATGGACGGGCCTGCGCCGTCGCCGGGCGCATGGCCCTCGATCTGCGCGGCGCTCGTGGACACGCCGAGCTGGAACGCGGCGGGCAGCAGCGGAGCGGGCAAGGACTTGTTCGTGAGGTCGTTCATGGAGTCGGTCGAAGTGATGGATCAGCCGCGGACCGCGCCGGCGGTGAGGCCGGCGACGAGGCGCCGCGCGGAGAAGACGAAAGCCACGAGCAGGGGCAGCATCGCGATGGCGCTGCCGGCCATCAGCGCGCCCCATTCGGTGTTGTTGGGGCTCTGCATGCTGCGCAGCGCGAGCGGCAGCGTGTAGTGCTCGCGGTCGTGCATGACGACGAGCGGCCCGACGAAGTTGTTCCAGGAGTTGATGAAGGTGATCAGGCCCAGCGTCCCGAGCGCCGGCCCGCACAGCGGCAGCACGACGCTCCAGAACGTGCGCAGCTCGCCGCAGCCGTCCATGCGCGCCGCGTCGACCAGGTCCCGCGGGATCGCGCTGCCGATGTACTGCCGCATCAGGAAGATGCCCAGCGCGCTCGCGGCGCCCGGCACGTACAGCGCGCGCGGCTCGTCGATCCAGCCGAGGAAGTCCATCTCCATGAACGTCGGGATCATGTTCAGGAAGCTGGGCAGCATCATCGAGCCCACGACCAGCGCGAAGAGGGCGCGCTTGCCCGCGAACTCGTGCACCGCTAACGCGTAGCCCGCCAGCGAGCACAGCAGCAGGTTCAGCGCCGTCGTCATCGTCGCGACGTACAGGCTCTGCCAGAGGTTGTGCCAGAACGGCAGGCGCTCCAGGAGCAGCCGGATGTTGTTCAGCAGGTGCCCTCCGAACCACACGGGCGGCGGCGACGCGAAGATCTCGGTGCGCGCATGCGTCGCGAACACGAAGGTGAACCAGAACGGCGCGGCCAGCACGACGACGCCCGCGGCGACGAGGACGAACGCGGCCACGCGCGCGGGATGGAACCTCTCAGCGTGCGACATCGCTCTGCGCCTCCTTGCCGAACAGGCGCCCGTTGCCGTAGGCCAGCGCCGCGATGAGGAAGAACAGCAGCCACGAGACGGCCGAGGCGGTGCCGAAGTCGCCGTCCGCGAAGGCCATGCGGTACATGAACATCGCCGTCGTCATCACCGAGGGCACGATGCCGGCGTCCGGCGGGATGAGGATGAACGGCTCCTCGAACAGCTGCAGGTTGCCGATCAGCGTGAGCGTCACCGCGAAGAACATCATCGGCTTGAGCAGCGGCAGCGCGATGAGGCGGAACTGCTGCCACCGGCTCGCGCCGTCCAGCGTCGCGGCCTCGTACAGGTCGCTGGAGATCACCTGCAGCGCCGACAGGTACAGCACGACGTTCCAGCCCAGGTAGCGCCAGAACACGACGAAGGCGATCGTCACGTGCGCCCAGAAGGCGTCGCCGAGCCAGTCGATCGGCCGCCCGATCAGCGCGTTGACGACCCCGAAGTCCTTCGAGAACAGCGTCGTGAAGATCAGCGCGATCGCGACGCTCGACGTCACGTAGGGCACGAAGTAGGCGCCGACGACGACGTTGCGCGTGCGCTTGAGCGTGGTGTGGATGAAGAACGCGAGCGGCAGCGCGACCAGGTGCTGCGGCACGCCCGAGGCGACCGCGAACCACAGCGTGTTCAGCAGCGACTTGCGGAACCACGGGTCGGTGAGCGCGAAGCGGTAGTTGTCGAGGCCGACCCAGTGCATCGCGGCCAGGCCCTCGGCGGCGTCCCACTGGTGCAGCGACAGCCAGATCGAGAACAGCAGCGGGAACAGGCCGAACAGCGCGAACAGCAGGAAGAACGGCGAGATCAGCGCGTACGGCGCGAGCTTGCG
>DASVLN010000297.1:0-5194 GCA_036384855.1 Burkholderiaceae bacterium
GGCCGCGGAGATGCTGGGCCGCGTCGGCCTCGGCGCGCGGCTCGGGCACTACCCGCGCGTGCTCTCGGGCGGCGAGCAGCAGCGCGTGGCGCTCGCGCGCGCCTTCGTCGTGCGGCCGCAGGTGCTGCTGGCCGACGAGCCCACCGGCAGCCTCGACTTCGCCACCGGCGAGACGGTGATGCAGCTGATGTTCGACCTCAACCGCGAGGTCGGCACGACGCTGGTGCTGGTCACCCACGACCGCGCGATCGCCGCGCGCTGCGACCGCCAGCTGCACATCGAGGCCGGCCGCCTGGTCGAGCCCGAGCCGGCCTGAACGGGTCGTCGAGGCGGGGTGTCCGGGGGTGAGACAAATCCAGGGGTGCCGGCGCGATAGACGCCGATGGCGGAAGAGGCCGGGCGTCCCTGGGTGGCGCTGGACGGAAGCGACCTTGCGTCAGGCGCAATCGGCCGCCGCGGCCGCGAATCCGCCTGATGCGTCTGGCGCCTGGCGCCGGAGACCGCCGACCGGCGCGACCGGCCGCCAAGCGACCTGGCGGTCAGGGAAGGAAATCGGCCTTGACTTTGCCGTCCTCGCCGATGAACTTGTCGCACAGCTCCTTGTGCACGTAGCGGAGATACATGGCGTCGTCGCCGCTGGGGCCGGGGTCTTCCTCATCGGCGGCCAGATGCTTGGCGTAGTGCTCCATCGCGTTGAGCACCAGGATGAACGCCCGCTTGGGCATGTCGATTTGCATGTCGAGTCCTTATCCTCGGGGTCCGTAGATATCGCTGCCGGCGTAGTCGAAGCCGAGGTGCTCGCCCACCAGTGAAACGAATTCGCCGACGGTCATCGAGCGCGTCACCGTCAGGGTGCAATGGCCCGGCGGGTGCCCGTCGTAGACGACTTCGAGGCCCACAGGGATCGTTCTCTCCGCTAGCTTGAACCAGTGGATCTGCGAAACCTCGGTGTAGCCCTCCTCCTTGGCGAGCTTCTCCAAATAGGCCTTTCCGAAGGCTCCATCGGGGCTGCTGCCGAGCTGGGTAAAGTTCCCCTGCACGGTCTGCTCGATGAAGAGCGACAGCCCGTCGCCGGGGTCGACGGTGGCGCGCGCCAGGTCGTCGCCCTCGATCTTCCCGGACTTGCCGCGAACGCCGATGTCGGACCACCGGAGATAGATCGCGGGATTCTTCGGGCCATTGCCCTTGCGGAAGCAGTCGCCGTCGATCTTGGCGCCCGCGGCCCACAGGCGGCAGCCTGGTGTCAGTCCGCGGGCCGCTGCACGTTCTTTGACTTCCGTGTCGTTGAGTAGCTTTCCCAAAGCCTGCTCCCCTATCGTTGGCGAACTTGTACGCTAAGTGGACGCCGGTGGGCCCGCAAGCCCCCACGAAATGGGGATTGAGACGCGGTTTGAAACAAAAAAAGCGCCCGGCCGCGAGGCGGGGCGCTTTGCGTTGCGCGCATCGGGCCGGGCAGGCGCCCGGCGCGGCATCACTTCTTGGCCGGGGCTGGGGCGCCTTCGTCGGCGGCGAACTTGTAGTCCGTCTTG
Organism: Burkholderiaceae bacterium; assembly: GCA_036384855.1. Taxonomy (GTDB): domain Bacteria; phylum Pseudomonadota; class Gammaproteobacteria; order Burkholderiales; family Burkholderiaceae_C; genus Scleromatobacter. Next base: position 1,530 of record DASVLN010000297.1, read on the forward strand.
GCCGACTTGCGCAGCTGCTCCTGGTACTCCTGGAGCTTGTCCTGAGTCAGCTTCTGCTTGATGCGCTCCTTGGCTTCGTCGAAGCTCGGGAACTTGGCGGCACGGGTCTCGTCGAGGCGGATGATGTGGTAGCCGTACTGCGTCTTGACCGGCGTGTCGGTCATCTGGCCGGGCTTGAGCGATTCCAGCGCGGTCGCGAACTCGGGCACGTAGTTGGTCGCCGGCGCCCAGTCCAGGTCGCCGCCGTTGGTGGCGCTCTGGGTGTCCTTCGATTCCTTCTTCGCCACGTCCTCGAACTTGCTGCCGGCCTTGATCTGGGCGATCAGCTTCTTCGCGTCCTCTTCCTTGTCGACCAGGATGTGGTGGGCGTGGTACTCGTTGCCCTGCGCCGCCTTCAGCTTGTCGTACTCCGCCTTCGCCTCGGCGTCCGACACCGGGTGCGACTTCGCGTAGTTCTGGAACAGCGTGTTGATCAGCACGGTCTGGCGGGTCAGCTCGAGCTGGCTCTTGTACTCGGGCGTGTTCATCACGCCGGCCTTCTCGGCGGCCTGGCTCAGGATCTCGCGCATCACGACCTGGTCGCGCGCCTGGGTCAGCATCTCCGGCGGGGCCTGGTCGGGCTGGCCATGGGTGGCCATGTTGACCAGCGCGTCCACGCGCGACTTGGGCACCGGCTTGCCGTTGACCGTGGCGATGTTCTGGGCCATCACTGCCATCGGCAGCACGAGGGTGCCGATCAGGGCGGCGAGGGTTTTGGAATTCATGCTGGGGGACTTTCGAGCAAAACGGTTTTCGAAGAAGGCAGTGCCAAAAAGGTTCCTGGGGATTCCACTAGGAAATCCGCGCGCTTCAGTTTCGTGAAACCGGGAGTAACCGACCGCACGCCCGCCCGCCATCGTCCGAGTTTCCGGAAAATGTCCGGAACGCTTCGGCAGGAAATCCCGGCAGGGTGGCGCGTTCAGCCCTCGGAGGGCGCGCGCGCGTCGATGGCCAGAGCGTGCACGCCGTCGGCCATCCAGGGGCGCAGGGCATCATACACGAGGCGATGGCGCGCGACCCGGGCCAGCCCGGCGAAGCGTTCGCTGACGATGCGCAGGTTGTAGTGCGCCCCTTCGCGCGCGCCGGCGTGGCCCGCGTGGGCGGCGCTGTCGTCGACGAGTTCCAGCGCGGACGGCGCGAGCGCCTCCTGGAGCGCGCGCGTCATCGCGGCGTGCAGCTGCGGGCGGGTGAGGGTGGCCATGGCGGGGCGCTCAGGACGAACGCGACTCGTCGGTCGCCGCGGGCGGCGCCGCGTGATCGAGGTGGCGGCTCATGTAGACGCCCACGCCGAGGACGAAGACCACCATCAGCCCGGTCGTGCCGAAGGTGTGGAACTTCGCCCAGGCGTCGGTCGAGAACGAATAGACGACCCAGACGTTGACCAGGCCCATCAGCCCGAAGAACGCGACGAACAGGAAGTTCATGCGCCGCCAGACGGCGTCCGGCAGGTCGATCTCGGCGCCCAGCGTCTGGCGCAGCAGGTTGTGGCCGAACAGCGTCTGGCTGGACCACAGCGCCAGGCCCATCAGCCAGTAGACGACGCTGGGCTTCCACTTGATGAAGGTCTCGTTGTGCAGCCAGACGGTGATGCCGCCCAGCACGAGGATCAGCGTCAGGTTGATCCACAGCAGCAGGTCGATGCGGCGCCGGTTCGCCTTCATCCAGACCACCTGCAGCAGCGTCGCCGCGGCGACGACCACCGTCGCGAGCAGCACCGGCGCCTCCTTCGGGCCGACGACGCCGCCCTGCACGAGCGCGCCCAGCCAGTGCGTGGCGAACTGGGCGGAAGCGTCGGGATGCAGGCCGGCGACCTTGTAGGTCAGGAAGAAGAAGGCGAGCGGCAGGAAGTCGAGCAGGATTTTCATCGTCGGCTGCGGAGGGCGCGCACCCTACTTCGCGGGGTCGAAGTCTATCGCAGCGGAGTTGATGCAGAAGCGCTCGCCGGTCGGCTCGGGGCCGTCGTCGAACACGTGGCCCAGGTGCGAGCCGCAGTTCGAGCACCGGACCTCGACCCGTCGCATGCCGTGCGAGGTGTCGACGACGCGCTCGACCCGGCCTTCCTCGATCGCCGACGAGAAGCTCGGCCAGCCGCAGCCGGCGTCGAACTTGGTGTCGGAGTCGAACAGCACCGCGCCGCAGCCGACGCAGCGGTAGGTGCCGTCGTCGAAGCGATCCCAGTACTTGCCGGTGAAGGCGCGCTCGGTCGCGGCGTGGCGGGCGACCTGGTATTGCATCGGGTCGAGCTTCGCCCGCCATTCCTCGTCGGACCGGCGCACCGGGTAGGTCGCGTCGTCGTGGGGGTGCGGGTTCGTGAGGCGGGGCGGGGTGGCGGTCATGGCTTCCTTCGTGGGGCCGGATGGGCCGGATTCAAGCGCGCGCCCGGGTGGGACGCGCGCGGTCGGGGACGGGACTCAGGACGAGCAGGAGACCTCGATGTGCCGCGCCCAGTCCGGCGGCAGCGCGGCGTAGGCGTCGCGGCCGGGCTGCTCGTCGAACGGGCGCCGCAGCAGCTCGTGCAGGCGGCGCACCTCCTCGAAGTCGCCGGCCTGCGCCTGCTCGATGGCGCGCTGGGCGAGGTGGTTGCGCAGCACGAACTTCGGGTTCGCGGCGCGCATCGCGGCCTGGCGATCGGCGTCGGTGCGGGCCTCGTGCTCCAGCCGCGCCAGGTAGCGCGCCCCCCAGAGGTCGATCGCGGCGCGGTCGACGAAGTGGTCGCGCAGCTCGGCGGGCACCGCGCCGGCACCGCGGTCGAAGAAGGCGAGCGCGCGCAAGGCGATCGTGTAGTCGGTGCCCTCGCTCGCGAGCAGGTTCAGGAAGTCCTCGACCAGCGCCTGGTCCTCGTCGCGCGTCTCGACGAGCCCGAACTTCTCGCGCAGGCGCGCGGCGTACGCGGCGAGGTAGGCGTCGCCGAAGCGATCGAGCACCGGCGGCAGCGTGGCGTCGGGATCGTCGCACAGCGGCCGCAGCGCATGGGCGAGCGCGTGCAGGTTCCACCAGGCGACGTTGGGCTGGCGCGCGAAGGCGTAGCGGCCGTGGGTGTCGGAGTGGTTGCAGACGTGCATCGGGTCGAACGAGTCGAGGAAGCCGAACGGGCCGTAGTCGATCGTCAGCCCGAGGATGGACATGTTGTCCGTGTTCATCACCCCGTGCGCGAAGCCGACGGCCTGCCATCGCGCGAGCATCTCGGCGGTGCGGCGCACGACCTCCGCGAGCCAGGCGTGCAGCGGGTCGAGGCCGTCCGCGCCGCCCGCCAGCTCGGGGAAGTACGTCGCGATCGTGAAGTCGACCAGCCGCCGCAGCGCCTCGTGCTGGCCGCTGTGGGCGAAGTGCTCGTAGTGGCCGAAGCGCAGGAAGCTGGGCGCGACGCGCGTGACGATGGCGCCGGTCTCGGGCGTCTCGCGCATCACCGGCAGCGTGCCGCCGGCCACCGCCAGCGCGCGCGTCGTCGGCACGCCCAGCGCGTGCATCGCCTCCGAGCAGAGGAACTCGCGGATCGACGAGCGCAGCACCGCGCGCCCGTCGCCCATGCGCGAGTAGGGCGTGCGGCCGGCGCCCTTGAGCTGGAGCTCGAAGCTCGGCGCGTCGGCGCGGTCGGCGGTGCGCCACTCGCCCAGCAGCAGCGCGCG
>DASVLN010000298.1:0-1801 GCA_036384855.1 Burkholderiaceae bacterium
GGCGACGTGGCCGGCCGGCTGGGCGACCGCCATGACCTCGTCGTGCAGCCCGAGGCGGCGCAGCGCGTGGTGGGCGTCCGGGATCAGCGCGTCGCCGCAGACCTTCTCGCGCGGGAAGTCGTGCTGGTCGACGAGCGCGACGTCGGCGCCCGCGCGCGCGAGCCACAGCGCGCAGGCGGCCCCGGCCGGGCCGGCGCCGATCACCAGGACATCGCAGGAGGAGGGCGGGTCGGCATGGGACATGGGCCGCGATTGTAGGGAGCGCGGCCGCGGCGGCGGGCCGTCAGGGGCCGACCGCCTCTCGCGGCGCGGCCTCGGGGCTCACCTTCATCGTGACACGGCCGTCCGCGCGCGCCTGGGCGATGTCGGCCTCGACCTCGCGCAGCGCCGCGGCGGTGCCGGCGGTGGTGCGCACGATGCCGACCGCGCAGTTGCGGCCCTGGTTCTTGGCGGTGTAGAGCGACAGGTCGGCCAGGTTGACGGCCTGCTCCCAGTTCACCTCGACGCGGCTCTCCGGCAGCGGGAAGGCGGCGTAGCCGATCGAGACGGTGATCTCCAGCGCCTGCCCGTTGTCCAGCGCGACCGGCGCCTGCGCCATCGCGACACGCACGCGCTCGGCGAGCTGGTCGAGCTCGGCGCCCTCGACGTGCGGCGCGAAGGCGAGGAATTCCTCCCCGCCCCAGCGCGCGACGAGATCGTCCGCCCGCATCGCCGCGCCGAGCCGGCGCGCGACCTCCACCAGCACGCGGTCGCCGGTGGCGTGGCCGTGCTGGTCGTTGACGCGCTTGAAATGGTCGACGTCCACCATCAGCAGCGCGCCGCGGAAGGCGCGCTCGCCGCCGCGCAGCCGCATGACCTCGCGGAACTGGCGCCGGTTGGCCAGGCCGGTGAGCGCGTCGCGCTCGCTGTGCGCGCGCAGCAGCGCCTCGTGCCTGACGAGCGTGCGGTTGAGCTCGCGCATGCGCAGGTACATCAGGACGGCCAGCACGCCCAGCAGGCCCATCGCCACGCCGGCGACCATCCACAGCCGGTTGGCGATCGCCTGGTTCTCGAGCTGCGCGGTCTTGAGCTGGTTGTCGCGCGCGAGCAGCTCGATGCGCCGCTTCTGCGACTCCTGGTCGTAGCGCGCGCGCAGCTCGGCCTCGGCGGCCGACTTGTTGGCGGCCTGGATCTGCCGGGCGAGCGCATCCTCGCGGTGGAACAGCTCCAGCGCGCCGGCGACGTCGCCGGCCCTGGCGAGGGCGTCGCCGAACTCCCGCAGCGCGCGCTGCTGCTGGCCGGGTCCGGTGTCGCGCTTCCACAGCTCCAGGACGTGCAGCATGTCGGCCTTGGCCTCGGCCAGGCGGCCCAGCGCGAGCTTGGCCAGCGTCTGGTTGTGCAGCAGCAGCCGCTCGGAGCGCAGGTCGTGGTGCAGCCGCGCGACCGGCAGCGCGAGCCTGATGGCGGCCAGCGCGTCGCGCGGACGGCCCTCGCGGATGTAGACGTCGCTCAGGTTGGCGCGCAGCGTCAGCGACTCGCGGCCGAGGCCGGCGGCCTGGGCGATCGCCAGCGCCGACTCGTAGTCGCGCCGGGTCGCCGCGAGCTGGTTGTGGCGGCTGTGCACGAGGCCCGACAGGATCGTCACGCGCACCTCGACCCACGGCGAGCCGTCCAGGCGCGCGAGCCGCTCGGCCTGGGCGAGCTGGCGATTGGCGGCGGCGGTGTCGAGGTTGGCGTCGGCGATGCGGCCGGACAGGGCCAGCGAGAGCGCCTCGCGCTGGCGGTCGGCGGCGCGGCGCGCGACGTCGAGCATGCTGCGCGC
>DASVLN010000299.1:0-3485 GCA_036384855.1 Burkholderiaceae bacterium
CGCCGCGGCCGCCGGCGTGCAGGCCGAGGCGCACCTTGTCGACGGCGAGGCCATCGACCTGCCGCAGACGGTTGCGCAACGCGTCGGCGAGACCGGGGTCGACCTGGTGGTGATGGGCACGCGCGGACGCGACGGCCTGGCCCGTACCCTGCTCGGCAGCGTCGCCGAGGAGATCCAGCGGCGCTCGCCCGTCCCCGTGCTGCTCGTGCGCACGCCGGAGGAGTAGGTCGCACGCCGCCGCCGACGAGAGGCAAGCGGCGGCGTGCGTGCGACGAGGCCATCCATCGACGGGCGGGCGCCCGCCAATCGGGAGAGTTCCATGAACGACTCGACGAAGCGCACGATCATGGCGAGGTCCGCGGTCGGCGACATCCCGATCCTTCCCGTCCTGCCGGAGGCGATCGCCGTGCTCGACGATGGCCTGCGGTTCGGCCACGCGGAGCGGGTGACGGCCGGCGCGGCGGAACTCGCGCCGGCGTGAGCCGGTCGGCCCGCCAGGAGCCGCATGCCATGCGCGCGATGGTGCTCGAGCAGCCCGCGACGCCGCTGGTCGAGCGCGTCCGCCCGGAGCCGCAGCCCGGCCCGGTCGAGGTCGGCCTGCGCGTGCTCGCCTGCGCGGTCTGCCGCACGGACCTGCACGTGGTCGACGGCGACCTGCCATGGCGCGGCCCCGTCGTCCCGGGGCACGAGATCGTCGGCGTGGTCGAGGCGGTCGGGCTGGCCGTCCGCTGGCCCGACGTCGGCGAGCGCGTGGGCGTCGCCTGGCTGGGCGGCACCTGCGGCCGGTGCGAGTTCTGCCGCCGGGATCGCGAGAACCTGTGCGACACGCCCGAGTTCACCGGCTACACCCGCGACGGCGGCTTCGCCACCCACGTCATCGCCAACGCGGCCTATTGCGTCGCGCTGCCCGGGCTGCGGCCGGGCATGGCCGACGACCTGCATACCGCGCCCCTGCTGTGCGCGGGCCTGATCGGCTGGCGCGCGCTGAAGGCGGCGGGCGACTCCACGATCGACCTCGGCCTGTACGGCTTCGGCGCGGCGGCCCATCTCATCGTGCAGGTGGCGACGCGGCGCGGCATGCGCGTGCGCGCCTTCACGCGCCGCGGCGACGAGGCCGCGCAGGCGCTGGCGCGCCGCATGGGCGCGGTGTGGGCGGGCGCGTCGGACGAGCCGTCGCCCGTGCCGCTCGACGCGGCCATCATCTTCGCCCCCGCGGGCGAGCTCGTCCCGCTGGCGCTGGCGGCCGTCCGCAAGGGCGGGCGCGTCGTCTGCGGCGGCATCTACATGAGCGACGTGCCGTCGTTCCCGTACGAGCGCCTGTGGGGCGAGCGCTCGCTGGTCTCGGTCGCCAACCTGACGCGGCGCGACGCCCGCGAGTTCATGGGCATCGCCGCCTCGATGCCGCTGGAGGTCACGGCGACGGCCTATCCGCTCGCCCGCGCCAACGAGGCGCTCGCGGACCTGCGCGAGGGTCGCGTCGTCGGCGCGGCCGTCCTCGTCCCGTGATCCGTCCGGTGGCGGGCGTTCAGCCGACGACCATCTCGTCGACCACGGACGTGACGCCGGGCGCCGACCAGGCCGCGCCGCAGACCGCATCGCGCTCGCCCCACGAGTGCACGCTGCCCGACAGCGTCACCCTCGAGCCGTGCACCCGCACCTGCACGTGCTGCGCGGAGCGATCGGCGCGGCGCGAGAGCGCCTCGTGGATGCCCTGCTCGATCCGGTCGCGCGCCACGGGCGGCTTCACGTGCACCTGGTTGGTCACGCCGCGGACGCCGACCAGCCGCTGCACCGTGCGCTCGGCCGCGGCGCGCTGGTAGTGCCAGGCGACCTGGCCCGTGAGCGTCACGTGGCCGCGCTCGACCGTGACCTGCACGGCGTCGACAGGCACCAGGGCGTGCCACTCGAGGGCGTGGTTCGCGGCGAAGGCGATCTCGGAATCGCTGCGCTCGCTGGCCGGCAGCAGGTCGACCTCGAGGGCGACCGCAAGCCCCTTGACGCCGGCGACCCGGCGCACGGCATCCTCGGCCGCATGCTTCTCGGCGAGGCTGCGCACGCACCCGTTGAGGGTCACGACGCCGTCGCGGACGGCGACGCCGATGTCCGTGTGGTGCACGGCGGGATCCCAGGCCAGCTCGTCAATGACTTGGGCCTGCAGTTGGTCATCGGATTTCATGATCGCTCCTGGGGGAAGGCGAGGGCAGGACTGCCGCTCAGTGGGCTTGCCGCTCGATCTCCGCCTGGCAGGGCGCGCAGCGCTCGGCCTGGGGCTGTGCCATGAGGCGCGCGAGCGGGATGGGCATGCCGCAATCGCGGCAGTCGCCGTAGGTGCCGTCGTCGAGCCGCTTCAGCGCCTCGCGGCAGCGGGCGAGCTCGTCGCGGCTGCGACGCTCGACCTGCTCGGCGAGCGCGTCGCGCTGCTCGGCGTCGGCCTCGTCCTTGCGGTCGATCACCATCGCCATGTCGACCTCGGTGGCGCTGCTCGCGCGGTCGACGGCCGCAGCGCGGGCCTCGGCCTCGAGCTCGTGCATGCGAAACAGCAGCAGCTGGCGCAGCATCGGAAGGTGTTCCTGGGTCTCGATGTTCATGGCGGCTCGTCGTCGAAGGTCGGTGGATGGCGTGGAGCATCCCGCCGCGGGGGGAGATCCCGGTTGAGGCATCTCAAGCGCGGCGCGGCTCGCGGCGGCCCTCGCCATCGACCCGCACTCTAGGGGCGGGCGGCCGTGCGCACTTGAGCGCGCGCAATCGTCGGCCAAGGCGGAGCTTGCGCTCGCGCAAGGGGGCGGCCGTCCGGGGCGGTAGCCTCACCGAGGCCTGCGGCGCCTGGAGCCGCCAACCTGGGAGATCCGGCATGAAAGTCCTCCTCGCCGTCGACGGCAGCGACTACACGCGGCGGGCCCTCGACTATCTCGCGAGCCATGCATGGCTGAGGTCGGGCAACCAGCTCACGGCGTTCACGGTGGTGCTCCCGGTGCCGCATCGAGCCGCCGCCTTCGTGCCTTCGCAGGTGGTGCAGAACTACTATCGCGACGACGCGGAACAGGTGCTGCGCCCGGTTCGCGAGCGCCTGGCCGGCGCGGACGCCGAGGTCGACAGCGACTACGCCGTGGGACGCCGCGCCGAGGCCATCGCGCACAAGGCGACCTCGGGCGGCTACGAGCTGGTCGTGATGGGATCGCACGGCCACGGCGCGCTCGCCAACGTCGTCCTCGGCTCGGTGGCGACGCGCGTGCTGGCCCTGTGCAGCACGCCGGTGCTGCTGATCCGGTGACGGCGTCGCCGCTGCGGCCGGGTGCCATGTCCCGCCTCGTGTTCAGGATCCTGGCGGTCGCCGCGCTGCTGCTCGCGGCGCTGGCGGCCGTCCTGCCGGTCGTCCCCGCCATCCCGTTCCTCTTGCTCGCCGCCGCGGCCGCGGCGCGCGGCTGGCCGTGGCTCGAGATGAAGCTGGCCGCGCATCCGCGCATCGGCCCGGCCCTCGCGGCCTG
>DASVLN010000300.1:0-5570 GCA_036384855.1 Burkholderiaceae bacterium
GCGCCCGCGTCGCGCCGTCGGCCGCTCGCGGCGGCAGCTGCGCGGCCGGGGCCGGTGTCGGGGGACTCACGGGATCGGACATGTTTGGCATGATAGTCGGATGGTGGAACCCGAGAACGACAACGACGACGCGCATTCGCCCGTGCTGGCGCAGGCGCTGCAGACCCTGCGTACCTGGCCCTGGTTCGACACGCTGCGCATCCTGCGCCTGCGTTTCCGCGACGATCGCCTCGGCCTGACCGCGAGCAGCCTGACCTTCACGACGCTCATCTCGCTGGTGCCGCTGCTGACGGTGATGCTGGCGATCTTCACCGCCTTCCCGATGTTCGGCACGTTCCAGGGCGGCCTGGAGAAGTACTTCCTGCAGACGCTCGTGCCGCCGACGATCGCCAAGCCCGTGCTGGGCGCGCTCACGACCTTCGCCGCGAAGGCGAGCCGGCTCGGTGCCTTCGGCCTGATCGCGCTCGGCTTCACCGCGATGGCGCTGATGCTCACGATCGACCGCACCCTCAACGCGATCTGGCGCGTGCGCAAGCCGCGGCCGATCGCGCAGCGGGTGCTGATCTACTGGGCCGCGGTGACGCTCGGGCCGCTGATCCTCGGTGCGAGCCTGTCGCTCACGTCGTACGCGATCTCGGCTTCCGCGGGCCTGGTGGGCAAGATGAACGGCGGCGTGAGCTTCTCGCTCGGGCTGGTGGAGTTCGCGGTGCTGGCCACCGCCATGAGCGCGCTGTTCTTCTACGTGCCCAACGCGCCCGTCGCCTCCAAGCACGCGGCCGCGGGCGGGCTGTTCGTCGCCGCGGGCTTCGAGATCGCCAAGCGCGCCCTCGCGTGGTACCTGCAGGCGGTGCCGACCTACTCGAGCATCTACGGCGCCTTCGCGACGGTGCCGATCTTCCTGCTGTGGATCTACCTCGGCTGGATCATCGTGCTGCTCGGGGCGGTCGTCGCCGCGTATGCGCCCAGCCTGCAACTGCGGCTCGTGCACCAGGTGCGTCGCCCCGGCCAACGCTTCGCGCTCGCGCTGGAGATCGTGCACCGGCTGCTGGAGTCGCGCCGCGCCGGCGAGCACGGCCTGACCGGCGTCGAGCTCGCCGGGCGCCTGCGCGTCGACCCGCTGCAGATCGAGTCGGTGCTGGAGGCGCTGCAGGCGCTCGACTGGGTCGGCCGCCTCGCCGAGGACGGCGCGTCGCGCTACGTGCTGCTGTGCGACCCGCTGCACACGGCGCTCCTGCCGCTGGTCGATACCGTGCTGCTCGCGCCCATCGACGCGCTCGCCCCCGCCCGCGCGCTGATGCAGGTCGACCGCATCCGGCTGTCCGACGTCCTGCCCGCCTGACCGATCCTCCATGCACACGCCCGGCGCCTTCTCGCGTTCCTTCGCACCGCCGCCCGCGCGTGCGCGCTGGTGGCTGGCGATCGGCGTGCTGCTCGCCGTGCCGCTGCTGGCGCTGGCGGTCGACGTCGGCTGGCGCATGCTGCGCTGGAACGCCGAGTTGAAGGGCGTGCGCTTCATCGACCATCCGGAGAAGATCCGTTCCGACAACGCCGCGGTCACCGTCAGCGGCTACCTCGTCGCGACCGTGGCCAGCGACGTCGACTTCTTCGCGCTTGCCCGCAAGGAGTCGGCGCAGCCCAAGGTCGAGGCGACGCTGTGCGAGTCCGACCGCCCGCTGGACAACTGGTACGACCCGCTGCCGCGCGAGTCCCAGGGCGGCCCGCGGCCCTACCGCTACGCCGTGCTGGTGCCGCTGCGGGGCCGGGATGTCGACCTCGCGCGCACGAACGAGGAGGTCTGCCTGCGCTTCCGCGCCGCCACCAACAACCCGCTCAGCTGGGTGCGCTCGCGGCCGGTCGTCGTGCGGCTCGCGCCGGCGTTGCGCGAGGAGCTGGCCGCCTATGGCCGCCGCGGCGCGCCGGTGGAGCTGACGCTCGACCCGGGCTGCGCGCCGCACCTTTGCGAGCCGGGCTTCGTCGAATCGCGACTCAGGCCTTGATGCCGCAGGCCGTATACGGCGTCGCGACCTCCGGATGTCGCCGTGCCGTTCAGGCGTTGTGCACCACCACCATCAGCGCCTTCACGGGCTCGCCGCCGGGATTGCAGATGGCGTGCGGCACGTCGACCGCGTAGCGCGCCGTCTCGTCGCCGTGCAGCAGCGAGACGTCCGAGCCCGAGCGCACCTCCAGCGTGCCGGCGCCCAGCACGCTCAGGTGCTCGCGCGAGCCGGGCTCGTGGGCCTGCGACTCGAGGCGGCCGCCGGGCTGCACGGTGAGCTCGTACCACTCGAACTGGCCCGCGAGCTCGATCGGCCCGAGGATGCGCAGCTCGCACTTGCCGTCCGGGCTGCGCAGCGAGGGCGTCGCATGGCCGGCGACCGTCGTGATCGCGGGGGCGGCGGGGCGCTCGCCGTCGAGCAGCTGGCCGAGCGGCACGCCCAGCGCGTTGGCCAGGCGCCAGACCACCGCGACGGTGGGGTTGGCCTGGTTGCGCTCGATCTGCGACAGCATCGACTTCGACACCCCCGCCAGCCGCGACAGCTCGTCCAGCGACAGCGCGCGCGATTGGCGCAGTTCGGCCAGGGTATTGCCGACCCGCGGCGGTTCGACCGAGAGATTGCGCGCCATCATCGTCCGTTGGAGGGTGCCGCGCCGGCCTCGCTTGACGCGACCGGCATTGTTCAGGATACTGCATTCTTGTTCGATATATCGAACTTCGAATTTTGCATTGCACGGCATTGTGCCTGAAGGACGAAACGCATGACCAGCACCGACCGGTTCTACCAGCACTGTCGCGCCGAGCTCGAGGGGATCCGCGAGGCGGGCCTGTTCAAGGGCGAGCGCATCATCGCGACGCCGCAAGGCGCGATGGTGCGGCTGGCGGACGGGCGCGAGCTCATCAACCTGTGCGCCAACAACTACCTCGGGCTGTCCTCGCACCCGAAGGTGATCGAGGCGGCGCACGAGGCGCTGCGCACGCACGGCTACGGCATGAGCTCGGTGCGCTTCATCTGCGGCACGCAGGACATCCACAAGGAGCTCGAGGCGCGCCTGGCCGCCTTCCTCGGCACCGAGGACACCATCCTCTACGCCGCCGCCTTCGACGCCAACGGCGGCCTGTTCGAGCCGCTGCTGGGCGAGGAGGACGCGATCATCAGCGACGCGCTGAACCACGCCTCCATCATCGACGGCATCCGCCTGTGCAAGGCCAGGCGCTTTCGCTATGCGCACAACGACATGGCCGACCTGGAGGTGCAACTGCAGGCCGCCGACGCCGCGGGCGCGCGCTTCAAGCTGGTGTTCACGGACGGCGCGTTCTCGATGGACGGCACGATCGCGCAGCTCGACAAGATCCGCGCCCTGTGCGACCGCTATGGCGCGCTGCTGGGCATCGACGAGTGCCATGCGACCGGCTTCCTCGGCACGCGCGGACGCGGCACGCACGAGCACCGCGGCGTCTTCGGCAAGATCGACATCATCACGGGCACGCTGGGCAAGGCGCTCGGCGGCGCGTCGGGCGGCTTCACGACCGGCAGGCGCGAGGTGATCGAGCTGCTGCGCCAGCGCTCGCGGCCCTACCTGTTCTCGAACACGGTGATGCCGGCGATCGTGGGCGGCTCGCTGGCGGTGCTCGACCTGCTGGAGGCCAGCACCGAGCTGCGCGACAAGCTCGCCGACAACACGGCCTGGTTCCGCCAGGCCATCACGGCGGCGGGCTTCGAGATCAAGCCGGGCGAGCACCCGATCGTGCCCATCATGATCGGCGACGCCGTGAAGGCGCAGGCGCTGTCGCAGCGCATCCTCGAGCTCGGCCTGTACGCGGTCGGCTTCTTCTACCCCGTGGTCCCGAAGGGGCAGGCGCGCATCCGCGTGCAGATGTCCGCGGTGCACGACCGCCATCACCTGGAGAAGGCGGTCGAGGTCTTCGCCAAGGCCGGCAAGGAGCTGGGCCTCGTGGGAGCGCCGCGATGAGCCGCCCCGCGCGCATCCTCGTCATCGGCGCGAACGGCCAGATCGGCTCCGAGCTGGCGGGCGCGCTGTCGAAGCGTCCCGGCGTCGAAGCCGTCATCACGAGCGACGTCGCGCCGGTCGGCCGCACGCCCGGCGTGCCGCACGAGCAGCTGGACGTGACCGACGCCGCCGCACTGGCCGCGGTGGTCGAGCGCCACCATGTCACGCAGGTCTACCTGCTCGCGGCGGCGCTGTCGGCCAACGGCGAGAAGCATCCGCAGTGGGCCTGGAACCTGAACATGGTCGGCCTGCTGAACGTGCTGGAGCTCGCGCGCACGCACAAGCTCGACAAGGTCTTCTGGCCCAGCTCGATCGCCGCCTTCGGCCCGACGACGCCGGCAGACGCCACGCCGCAGGCGACGGTGATGGATCCGACGACGATCTATGGCATCAGCAAGCTCGCCGGCGAGCGCTGGTGCGCCTGGTATCACGCCAACCACGGCGTGGACGTGCGCAGCCTGCGCTACCCGGGCCTGATCAGCTGGAAGACGCCGCCGGGCGGCGGCACGACCGACTACGCCGTCGAGATCTTCCACGCCGCGCTGCGCGACGGCCGCTACACCTGTTTCCTCGAAGAGCACCAGGCCCTGCCGATGATGCTGATGGACGATGCCCTGCGCGCCACCATCGAGCTGATGGAGGCCCCGGCCGAGGCGATCAGGGAGCGCGGCAGCTACAACCTGTCGGCGATCAGCTTCACCCCGCGCGAGATCGCCGACGCGATCGCCCGGCGCATCCCGGGCTTCACGATGGACTGCAAGCCCGACTTCCGCCAGGCCATCGCCGCCAACTGGCCGCGTTCGATCGACGACAGCGCGGCGCGCCGGGACTGGGGCTGGCAGGCCCGCTTCGGGCTCGACGAGATGGTCGACGAGATGCTCACGCAGCTCGCGCCCCTCGTGAAGGCGAAGGCGGCGGCCTGAGAGACGCCGCACACCGCAAGCGAAGAAGGCCGCGACATGCGGCCTTCGTCATTTGCGGGAAAGGTTCGGGCCCGCCGGTCGGCGCCTGGGCGGACGCCGGCGCGCCGACGTCAGAACGGGATGCGATGCATCCAGATGTCGAAGTACATCCGCCAGTCGCCCATGAAGCTCCACAGCGGCCGCCGGAAGGTGGCGGGGCGGTTCTTCTCGAACGCGAAGTGGCCGACCCATGCGAAGCCGTAGCCGCACACCAGCGCCGCGACGATGAAGCCCGGCTCGCGAGTCCAGGCCAGGCACCACAGGCACAGCAGCGCCAGCGTCGAGCCGACGAAGTGCAGGCGGCGACAGGTCAGGTTGCGGTGTTCCGACAGGTAGACCGGATAGAACTCCGCGAAGCTGTGCGGAGTCTTCGGGTCGGTGGGCAGCGTCGTGTCGGCCATGTCGTTCTCCGGCATGTCGCGGGCCCGGGGGGCGTCGCGTTTTCGTTCTTCAGGGGACGACAGCTTGCCGCAGCGCGGCCAGCAGCGCATCGGGGGCTTCCTGCATCAGCGCGTGCCCGGCGCGCAGGCGCGTCACGCGGGCGCGAAGGGCGTCCGCGAGTGCCGCGGCGGCCTTCGGCGGCGTCATCGCGTCGCGCTC
>DASVLN010000301.1:0-14254 GCA_036384855.1 Burkholderiaceae bacterium
GCGGCAGGCACGCGCGAGGGGGCCTCGGCGGCGGGGCGGTTGGTCAGGAGCGCGGCCGGCACGACCGGCGTCGGGCCGCCGTTGCGGCCGGTCTGCCAGCCCTGGCCCGCCCAGTCGACGCGCAGGTCCTCGCCGTCGGACGAGTCGTCCAGCGGGCCCTTGTTGACGAGCCTGGGCGGGACGTCGTTGAAGGTCCACAGCTCCTGCGCCGGCTTCTCGCCGCGCACGGCCACGGCCACGACGACCAGGCCCGCCGGATTGGCGGCCAGGCTGGTCGCGGTGGAGGCCTCGTTCGCGCCCTCGCGGCGCCACAGGCCGTGGGTGCCGAAGTCGAGGTCGAGCGCGCCGTCGGGCCGCAGGTGGTACACGATCGCCTGCGGCGCGATGCCGCCGGTCACTTCGCCCGCGACCAGCACCGAGCCGTCGGCCAGCGGCAGCAGGTCGTTGGGCTGCACCGGGACGCCGGCGGGCGTCAGCTGCACCTTGCCCTGGACGCCCCAGCGCAGGTCGGGGGTGCCGTCGGGCAGGAAGCGCGCGACCACCGGCTGCGGCTGGTTGCCCGCTAGGCTCGCCCCGACCATCCAGATGCGATGGGACGCGTCCACGCGGACGCTGGCGGGCGGGTCGTTGGTGGTGGCGACGGTGAAGTGCGCGAAGCCGTCGCGCCCGAAGCCGGCGACGGGCTGGCCGGCGCGGTCGAGGTGGCGCATCAGGAAGTCGCGCGCATCGTCGGCCGGGTCGTCCTGGATCGACCACTGGCTGCCGTCGGCGTCGCGCACCGTGGTCGAGCCGGCATGCGCGGGCCCGGCGGCCAGCAGCATCGCGGTCGCGAGGGCCGCCGCGACGCGGGCCGCGGGCGGCAAGGCGGCGCGGCTCATTTCTGGATGTCGCCGAGGCAGAGGTACTTGACCTCGACGTAGTCCTCGATGCCCTGGCGCGCGCCCTCGCGGCCGAGGCCGGACTGCTTGACGCCGCCGAACGGCACCTCCGCCACCGAGATCATGCCGGTGTTGATGCCCACCATGCCGGACTCCAGCGCTTCCGCGACGCGGAAGATGCGCCCGACGTCGCGGCTATAGAAATAGGCGGCGAGCCCGAACTCCGTCGCGTTGGCGAGCGCGATCGCCTCCGACTCGGTCTTGAAGCGCACGACCGGCGCGAGCGGGCCGAAGGTCTCCTCCCTGGTCACGATCATCTCGGGCGTGACGTCGGCCAGCACCGTGGGCGTGAAGAAGCGCTCGTCGATGCGGGCGCCGCCGACGACCACGCGCGCGCCCTTGGCTAGCGCGTCCTCGATGTGCGCCTCGACCTTCGCGATCGCGTTCGCGTCGATCATCGGGCCCTGGTTGACGCCCGGCTCGAAGCCGTTGCCGACCTTGATGCCGCGCGCCTTCTCCGCCAGCCGCGCGATGAAGGTGTCGTAGACGCCGTCCTGCACGTACAGCCGGTTCGCGCAGACGCAGGTCTGGCCGGCGTTGCGGTACTTCGAGATCATCGCTCCCTCGACCGCGGAGTCGATGTCGGCGTCGTCGAACACGAGGAAGGGGGCGTTGCCGCCCAGCTCGAGCGAGAGCTTCTTGATCGTCGGCGCGCACTGCTTCATCAGGATGCGGCCGACCTCGGTGGAGCCGGTGAACGACAGGTGGCGCACGACCTCGCTCGCGCACAGCTCGTTGCCGACGAGGATCGAGTTGGCCGCATCGGCCGTCACGACGTTGAGCACCCCCGCCGGCATGCCCGCGCGCTGCGCGAGCTCGGCCAGCGCGAGCGCCGACAGCGGCGTCTGCTCCGCCGGCTTGATGACCACCGGGCAGCCCGCGGCCAGCGCCGGCGCGACCTTGCGGGTGATCATCGCGATCGGGAAGTTCCACGGCGTGATCGCCGCGCACACGCCGACGGGCTGCTTGAGCACGAGGTAGCGCTTGCCGTTGTCGGTGGTGGGGATGGTCTCGCCGTAGACGCGCTTGGCTTCCTCCGCGAACCATTCGATGAAGCTCGCGCCGTAGACCACCTCGCCGCGCGCCTCGGCGATCGGCTTGCCCTGCTCGGCGGTGAGGATGCGCGCCAGGTCGTCGGCGTTGGCGACGATCAGCTGGAACCACTTCATCATGACCGCGTGGCGCTCCTTGGCGGTCTTGGCGCGCCACAGCGGCCAGGCCTTGTCGGCGGCGGCGATGGCGGCCAGCGCGTCGGCGCCGGCGAGGTTGGCGACGTCGGCCAGCTTCTGGCCGGTGGCCGGGTCGACGACGTCGAAGCGGGCGCCGCCCGCGACCCACTCGCCGCCGACGAGCGCGTCGGTCTTGAGCAGGCCCGGGTCGTTGAGCGTGGCGATGGGGGAAGTCTTCATGTCCATTCGAAACTCCTGCAGTCTGCCGGGCGGGACGCGTTCCGGTGCTCGGCGATGGCGACAACTCTACCCGCTGCCGCCCGCCGAGCCCGGCGTCGGGACACCGGGTTTTCCGGCACTTTGGCGGCCCGGGGCGGCAACAAGATGAAACGCCGCCGGCCGCGGCCGGAGCGGTCGCGGGCGGCGGCGCCGGTGTGCGAGCGGGGCGGTCAGGCGACGGCGGCGAACGCGTCGGCGAGGATGGCCAGGCCCTCGTCGACCAGCGCGTCGCCGGCCGTCAGCGGCACCAGCACGCGCACCACGTTGGCGTGGGAGCCGCAGGACAGCAGGATCAGCCCGCGCTTCGCGGCCTCGGCGCACAGGCGCTTCGTGAGGTCCGCATCCGGCTTCGCGAGGTCGCCGTCCTTGAAGAGCTCGATGGCCACCATCGCGCCCAGGCCGCGCACCTCGAGCACCTCGCGGTGCTTCGCGGCGATCGCCTTCAGGCCGTCGACCAGGCGCGCGCCGAGCGCCTTCGAGCGCTCGAGCAGCTTCTCCTCCTCGAACACGTCCAGCACCGCGAGCGCCGCGGCGCAGGCGATCGGCGAGCCGGCGTAGGTGCCGCCCAGGCCGCCGGGGCCGGGCGCATCCATCAGGTCGGCGCGGCCGATCACGGCCGAGATCGGGAAGCCGCCCGCCATCGACTTGGCCATGGTGACCATGTCGGGCGCGACGCCCCACTGCTCGCACGCGAGCCAGGTGCCGGTGCGGCCGGCGCCGGTCTGCACCTCGTCGGCGATGAAGACGATGCCGTGCCTGTCGCACAGCGCGCGCAGGGCCTGCGCGAGCTCCGGCGGGCAGGCGTAGAAGCCGCCTTCGCCCTGCACCGGCTCGATGATGATCGCGGCGACGCGCTCGGGCTCGACGTCGTACTTGAAGATCGCCTCGATCGAGGCCAGCGAGTCGGCCACGCTCACGCCGTGCAGCGCGTTCGGGAACTTGGCGTGGTAGATCTCGGCCGGGAACGGACCGAAGCCGGCCTTGTACGGCGCGACCTTGCCGGTCAGGCCCATGCCCAGCAGCGTGCGGCCGTGGAAGCCGCCGCCGAAGGAGATCACGGCCGAGCGCTTCGTCGCCGAGCGCGCGATCTTGACCGCGTTCTCGACGGCTTCCGCGCCGGTGGACAGGAAGAACGCCTTCTTGGCGAAGTCGCCCGGCGTCTTCGCGATCAGGCGCTCGGCCAGCTCGATGTAGGGCTCGTAGGCGAGCACCTGGAAGCAGGTGTGGTGCACCTTGTCGAGCTGCGCCTTGACCGCCGCGACGATCTTCGGGTGGCGGTGACCGGTGTTGAGCACCGCGATGCCGCCGGCGAAGTCGATGTAGCGCTTGCCCTCGACGTCCCAGACCTCGGCGTTCTCGGCGCGCTCGCACACGATGTCGTAGGTCTGGCCGAGGCCCGAGGGCAGGGCGGCGCGGCGGCGCGCCATCAGGGCGGCGTTGTTCAGGTGGGCGTCTCGTTGCATCGCGGTCTCCGGCGCCCCTTGGTGGAGCGATCAGCAGGTGGGGAATCGGGCCCTCGTGGAGCCCGGGTCGAGCGTGACTTTAGTGCCGTGAGCCCGGTACAGCCATGTACAGTCGACCCGAATCACCGGTTCACTGTGCCGGTGGCGATCCCGGTACAGATCCATGTTCACGCTCCACCCCGATGCCCCGACCCCGCTCGTGACCCAGATCGTCGACGGCCTGCGCCGCCTCGTGGCCGACGGCAGCCTGCGGCCGGGCGCGAAGATCCCGTCGATCCGCCAGTTCGCGAAGACGCACCGCGTGAGCGTGTTCACCGTCGTCGAGGCCTACGACCGGCTGGTCGCGCAGGGCTACCTCGTCTCGCGGCCGCATTCCGGCTTCTTCGTGCGACGGCGGGCGGCGGTCGAGCCGGCGGCCGTGCCGGGCTTCGCCTCGACCGCCAGCTTCGACGCCCAGTGGTACCTGCGCAGCATCTTCGAGAACCGCCACCTCGCCGTGAAGGCCGGCTGCGGCTGGTTGCCGCAGTCGTGGCTGTTCGAGGACGGCGTGCGGCGATCGCTGCGCGCGCTGGCGGGGGAGGGCGTCGAGCTCGACGGCTATGGCGACCCGCGCGGCCACCTGCCACTGCGCGAGTGGATCCGCGACGCGATGGCCGAGCACGAGGTCTCGCTGGCGCCCGACCAGGTGCTGCTCACCCACGGCTCGAGCCACGCGCTGGACCTCGCGATCCGCCGCCTCGTGCGCGCGGGCGACGCGGTGCTGGTGGACGATCCCGGCTACTCGAACCTGCTGTTCGCGCTGCGCGTGGCCGGCGCGCGGCTGATCCCGGTGCCGCGCACGCCGCAGGGCTACGACCTCGCCGCGCTCGAGGAGGCGATCGCGACGCACCATCCGCGCGTCTTCTTCACCCAGCCGCGGCTGCAGAGCCCCACCGGCTCGACCGCCACGCTGCCCCAGCTGCACCGGGTGCTGCAGCTGGCCGACCGCCACGGCCTGACCATCGTCGAGAACGACCTCTACGTCGACCTCGACCCCGAGCCGCGGCCCTCGCTCGCGAGCCTCGACCAGCTGGCGCGCGTGATCTACGTCGGCAGCTACTCGAAGACGATCTCGCCCAACCTGCGCGTTGGCTACGTCGCGGCCCATCCGGCGCTGATCGACGACCTCGCGCAGCTGAAGATGATCTCGGGCCTGACCTCGTCGGCCTTCAGCGAGCGCCTGGTGCTGGGCGCGCTCACGGAAGGGCGCTGGCGCAAGCACCTGAAGGGGCTGCGCGCCCGGCTCGCGCAGGCGCACGAGGCGACGGCGCAGCTGCTGGCGGGCCTCGGCTTCGAGCTTTTCGCGGAGCCGAAGGCCGGCATGTTCCTGTGGGCGCGCCATGCCGCGCTGGCCGACCCGGTCGCGCTGTCCGGCCGCGCCGCGGCGCACGACGTCATGCTGGGCCCCGGCAACCTCTTCAGCGCGACGATGCAGGCGAGCGACTGGATGCGCTTCAACGTCGCGTTCTCGAGCGACGAGCGGCTCGCCGCGTTCCTGCGCCAGGAGCTCGCCTGAACGCCCCGCTCAGGCGACCCGGGGCTGGATCCCGAACACGATGCCGAACACGACCGCCAGCACCGTGACCGCGAGCCAGATGCGCGACATCACCTCGGCGGCGCGGCGGTCGCGCGCGAGGCCGTCGATCTGCGACTCGAGGGCCTCGACCTGGCGCTTGAGCGCGCCGGCCTGCGCCTGGCCGCCGAAGGCCTCGGCCACGAGCGCCGGCGTGATCTCGAGCACCTTGTCGGTGTTCCAGGTCGTGCGCAGGTCGCGCAGCGCGCCGATGCCGAAGCGGCCGCCGGTGGCGTCGCCCGTCACGACGAAGCCGGAGCGGGCGAAGAACTGCTCGCGCTGCTGGCGCTCGTTGTCGCCGCGTGCCGGGTCGTGCACGAAGGTGTCGGGGACGACCGCGGCCTGCGGATGCTCCGCCGCGGCCCATTCGACCAGCACGCCGCGCAGGAAGCTCATGATGCCGTGGCCCTTGGGCTCGGCCGCGATCTGGCCGCGCGGGCCGAGCCGCGCGAGCGCGACCATCCGGCCGTCGGCGCCGGGCTGCTCCAGCACGCGCAGCTGCAGCGTGTTGGTCGTGCGGCCGGGCGTGGCGCGGTCGACGATCTTCTCGGCGTGGCCGGTCTGGGTGTCGAACTCGGCGAGCCACTCGAGCGTCACGCGGTAGAGGTGCTCGCGGCGTGCGTCGGTCGTGCTCTGGACGACCGCGTGCAGGCAGGTCGCCTGGGCGATGCGGTAGACGCCGGGCCGCATGCGCACCCGCGCGAGCCGCGTGCGCACCGGGCGGGCGGCTTCCTCCATCTCGTGCTGCGTGCTCAGCCAGGGCGGCGGCGGCGCGGCCGGGGACGTGTCGGCGGGCTCCGGGGATGTGGACATGGTCGTCAGGGGCAATCGTCGCGCGCATTTTGGGGCGGGTGGACGGGCGGCGCGACCCGTGCGGGCATCTTCCCCGGCCGAGCGTGAGGTCGTGCGCACATCGCCCGCGGGGCAAGGCGAGCGCCATGCCGCCTCCTATAATCGCCGGTCCCCGTCGCGCCCCGTGCGCGCGCCACGCCCGCCGGGGCCGTCCCGGCCGGCGCGCCCCTCAGAAAGTGCCGGAATGAAAGCCGCAGAAATCCGTTCGACGTTCCTGAAGTTCTTCGAGGCCAAGGGTCACACGATCGTGCCGTCGTCGCCGGTCATCCCGGGGGACGATCCGACGCTGCTGTTCACCAACGCCGGGATGAACCAGTTCAAGGACGTCTTCCTCGGCTTCGACAAGCGCCCGTACTCGCGCGCGACGACCGCGCAGAAATGCATCCGCGCCGGCGGCAAGCACAACGACCTCGACAACGTCGGCTACACGGCGCGCCACCACACGTTCTTCGAGATGCTGGGCAACTTCAGCTTCGGCGACTACTTCAAGAAGGACGCGATCAGCTACGCCTGGGAACTGCTGACCGAGTACTTCAAGCTCCCGGCCGACAAGCTGTGGGTCACGGTCTACGCCGAGGACGACGAGGCGTACGACATCTGGAACAAGACGGTGGGCGTGCCCGCCGAGCGCATCGTGCGCATCGGCGACAACAAGGGCGCGCGCTACGCCTCGGACAACTTCTGGATGATGGGCGACACCGGCCCCTGCGGCCCGTGCACGGAGATCTTCTACGACCACGGCCCCGAGGTCGCGGGCGGCCCGCCCGGCTCGCCCGACGAGGACGGCGACCGCTACATCGAGATCTGGAACAACGTCTTCATGCAGTTCAACCGCACGGAAGACGGCGTGATGCACCCGCTGCCCAAGCCGAGCGTGGACACCGGCATGGGCCTGGAGCGCCTGGCCGCCGTGCTGCAGCACGTGCACTCGAACTACGAGATCGACCTGTTCGTGAACCTGCTGGCGGCGGCGAAGAAGGAAGTCGACGCCGCCACACCCGGCAACACGCCCGCGACGGTCGATGTTCAAGCAAAGCTCGGTGGCGGTTGCGACAAGGACTCGCCCTCGCTGAAGGTCATCGCCGACCACATTCGCGCCTGCTCGTTCACGGTCGCCGACGGCGTGATCCCGGGCAACGCGGGCCGCGGCTACGTGCTGCGCCGCATCGCGCGCCGCGCGATCCGCCACGGCTACAAGCTGGGCGCGCGCACGCCGTTCTTCCACAAGCTCGTGGCCGCGCTGGCCGCCGAGATGGGCGAGGCCTATCCCGAGCTGCGGCGCGACGAGGCGCGCGTCACCGAGGTCCTGAAGCAGGAAGAAGAACGCTTCTTCAAGACCATCGCGACGGGCATGGAGCTGCTGGAGTCGGCGCTGGCCGGCGGCGCGAAGCAGGTCGACGGCGAGACCGCGTTCAAGCTGCACGACACCTTCGGCTTCCCCGTCGACCTGACGGCCGACGTCTGCCGCGAGCGCGGCGTGACCGTCGACGAGGCGGGCTTCCACCGCCTGCTCGAGGAGCAGAAGGAACGCGGCCGCCAGGCCGGCAAGTTCAAGATGGCGCAGGGCCTCGAGTACCAGGGCGCGGCGACCACCTTCCACGGCTACGAGGCGCTCGTGCGCGAGGACGCGAAGGTCGTCGCGCTGTACGTCGACGGCAGCGCCGTGTCCAGCGCCCACGCGGGCGACGACGTCGTGGTCGTCCTCGACCACACGCCGTTCTATGCCGAGAGCGGGGGCCAGGTCGGCGACGCCGGCGAGCTGCGCAACGCGACGACGCGCGTGGTCGTCGACGACACGCTCAAGATCCAGGCCGACGTGTTCGGCCATCACGGGCAGGTCGCCGAGGGCACGATCCGGGTCGGCGACGTGTTCACCGCCCGCGTCGACGCCGAGCGCCGCGCCCGCACCGTGCGCAACCACAGCGCGACCCACCTGATGCACAAGGCGCTGCGCGAGGTGCTGGGCGCGCACGTGCAGCAGAAGGGCTCGCTCGTGAACCCGGAGCGCACGCGCTTCGACTTCGCGCACACCGGCCCGCTGACGGACGAGCAGATCCGCCGGATCGAGGCCATCGTCAACGCCGAGGTGCTGGCCAACGCCGGCACCGACGCGACGGTCATGGCGATCGACGATGCGCAGAAGTCGGGCGCGATGATGCTGTTCGGCGAGAAGTACGGCGACGAGGTGCGCGTGTTGACCATCGGTTCGAGCAAGGAGCTGTGCGGCGGCACGCACGTCGAGCGCACGGGCGACATCGGCCTGTTCAAGATCGTGGCCGAGTCGGGCGTCGCGGCCGGCATCCGTCGCGTGGAGGCGGTCACCGGCGCCAATGCGCTGGCCTACCTGCAGTCGCTGGAGCACACCGTCGACGAGGTCGCCGGCGCGCTCAAGGCGACGCCCGAAGAAGTGCCGGCGCGGCTCGCGTCGGTGCTGGACCACGTCCGCGCGCTGGAGAAGGAGCTCGAGAAGCTCAAGGGCAAGCTCGCGTCCGCGCAGGGCGACGAGCTGGCCGGGCAGGCGGTCGACGTCAAGGGCCTGAAGGTGCTCGCCGCGCGCCTGGACGGCGCCGACGCCAGGACGCTGCGCGAGACCATGGACAAGCTGAAGGACAAGCTCAAGACCGCCGCCATCGTCCTGGCCGCGGTCGAGGGCGACAAGGTGCAGATCGCCGCCGGCGTGACCGCCGACTCGATCGGCCGCGTGAAGGCGGGCGAGCTGGTCAACCACGTCGCCCAGCAGGTCGGCGGCAAGGGCGGCGGCAAGCCCGACATGGCGATGGTCGGCGGCACGCAGCCCGCCAACCTCGCGGCCGCGCTCGCGAGCGTGAAGGGCTGGGTCGAGCAGCGCGCCTGACGCCGCCCGGCCGCCGCCCGGCCGCCGCCCGCCGACGCCCGCCTCGTGCGGGCGCTTTCCTTTCCGGCCTTCGTTCGTGCGTCCGTCGCGTCGATTCGTCGACGGCGCCTTGACGCTCCCGCGGCCAGCCCTCAGACTGCACCGCACATGCCCACGACGACCGTGTTCCTCGCCGCCTTCGCCACGCTAGCCGCTGCGCTCGCCGCGATCGCCCATGCGCGTGTCGTCGTCGCGACCCGGGGCCGCATGCCGCGCGCCTGGGTCGTCATTCGCACCGACCGGAGTCGGGCCCCGGGCCGGCGCTGACTCCGAATCCCCGCCAGATCCCCCGCACAAGGCCCGCCACCCGCGGGCCTTGCGCTTTCTTGCGCTCCGGTTCGCCGCAGCGTCCACGCCGCCGACCCAGGCACCGTCCCACCAGGAGATGTTCATGAGCCGACACGACGCCTTCCCCGCCGCCAGCACCCACGCCGCCCCCGCCGCCGCCCGCCAGGACGGCGTGCGCCTGGCGGTGCGCCGCACGCGCGTGTCGGACGCGGCGGCGTACGCGCGGATCATGGCGCATCCGGACGTCTACCCGAACCTGCTGCAGATGCCGTACCCGACGCCCGAGCTCTGGCAGGCGAAGCTGGCCGAGAGCTGCGCGCCGGGCAGCCCGCATGTCCAGGTCGTCGTCGAGGCGCAGGTCGGCGACGGCGCGCCGGAGGTCGTCGGCTCGGGCGGCCTGCATCCGGCCGGCGTGTCGCCGAGGAAGCGCCACCTGATGATGCTGGGCATCAACGTCGATGCCGGCTGGCACGGCCGCGGCGTCGGCACGCTGCTGATGCAATCGCTGTGCGACTACGCCGACCACTGGCTCGGGCTGCTGCGCATCGAGCTCGAGGTCTTCGCGGACAACCACCGCGCACAGGCGCTCTACAAGCGCTTCGGCTTCGTGCAGGAGGGCTACCACCGCTGCGACGCGATGCGCGGCGGCGCCTACGTCGACTCGCTGTCGATGGCGCGGCTCAACCCGAAGCCGCTCGCCGGCTTCCCGCGCGGCTGAGAACGCCCCCGCGCAGGCGTCCCGCGCGAGCTTGCGCACGCGCCCGCGGCGGCCGGCATGAGACACTGCCGGCCGCATTTCGCTTTCGCACGTCCATCATGAACCCGCTCGCCAACGTCCACTACCCGACCAACACCGAAGCCGACCTCGACCGCCTGCAGGGCCTGTGCGAGCGGCTCGCGGGCTTCGACGAGCGCGTCTCGCTCGAGTGGCTGGACGGCGCAATGACCGCGCTGGCCGCCGGCCCGCGACCGCGGCCGCTCGTCGAGTGGCGCGACCGCCTGCTCGGCGACGCCTGGTCGCGCGCGGTGTCCGACCCCGAGGACGAGCGCGCCAGCACCGCCATCCTCGACGCCCGCTGGCGCGTGCTGCTGCGCCAGCTCGACCCCGAGCTGCTGATGGACGCGCCCGACGAGCTGCGCCTCGCGCCCGTGATGCTCGAGTGGACGGACGAGGACAAGGCCGCGCTCGTCGCCGACGGCACGATCGAGGCGGGCTCGGAGGACGAGGAGATCCCGCTGACGGGCGAGGTCTGGACGCACGGCTTCCTCGATGTCGTCGAGCTGTTCAAGGAGGACTGGACGGATCCCGCCGATCCCGAGAGCGACGACGCGCTCGCCTACGAGGAATGCCTCGCGCGCATCGCGCTGCTGGGCGTGCACGATCCGCAAGAGCTCGCGCAGGCGCGCGACGAGCTGTTCCCCGAGGAGACGCTGGAGCGCGACGACCTGATCCAGGAAGCGCTCTACGCCTGCCAGGACCTGCGCTGCTACTGGGTGCAGAACGCGCCGAGGCCCGAGACGCGCCGCGTCGAGCCGCAGCCGGGCCGCAACGATCCGTGCCCGTGCGGCAGCGGCAAGAAGTTCAAGAAGTGCCACGGCGCGTGACGCCTCCCGGGCGCGCGTACCATTGCGCCCCATGACCGATCGACTCGATCTCGCGGGCAAGCACGTCGTGCTGGGCCTGTCCGGCGGCATCGCCTGCTACAAGTCCGCGGAGCTCGCGCGCGCGCTCGTGAAGGCCGGCGCGACCGTGCAGGTCGTGATGACGGCCGCCGCCGAGGAATTCATCACGCCGGTGACGATGCAGGCGCTCACGGGGCGCCCCGTGTTCGACAGCCAGTGGGACGCGCGCCCCGGCAACAACATGGCGCACATCAACCTCTCGCGCGAGGCCGATGCCATCCTCGTCGCGCCGGCGAGCGCGGATTTCATCGCGAAGCTGGTGCAGGGCCGCGCGGACGACCTGCTGTCGCTGCTGTGCCTCGCCCGCCCGCGCGAGCGCTGCCCGCTGCTCGTCGCGCCGGCGATGAACCGCGAGATGTGGTCGCACCCGGCGACGCAGCGCAACGTCGCCCAGCTCGCGGCGGACGGTGCGGCGCTGCTCGGCCCGGACGTCGGCGAGCAGGCCTGCCTGGAGTTCGGCGAGGGCCGCATGCTCGAGGCGGTCGACCTGCGCGACGAGCTGGTCGCGTTCTTCCAGCCCAAGCCGTTGTGCGGCAGGCGCGTGCTCGTCACCGCCGGCCCCACCTTCGAGGCGATCGACCCGGTGCGCGGCATCACCAACCTCTCGAGCGGCAAGATGGGCTTCGCCATCGCGCGCGCGGCCGCCGAGGCGGGCGCCGAGGTGACCCTGGTCGCCGGCCCGGTGCACCTGCCCACGCCGCGCGGCGTGCGGCGCGTCGACGTCCAGAGCGCGCGCCAGATGCACGAGGCCGTCCTGCCCGAGGCGCAGGCGGCCGACGTCTTCGTCGCCACGGCGGCGGTCGCCGACTGGCGGCCCGCGCAGATGAACGAGCACAAGATCAAGAAGGACGGCAAGAAGGTCGCGCCCGTCTTCGAGCTCGCCGAGAACGCGGACATCCTCGCCGACGTCGCGCGGCTGCCGAAACCCCCGTACTGCGTCGGCTTCGCGGCCGAGAGCGAGAACCTGCTGCAGCACGCGCGCGAGAAGCTCGTGCGCAAGAAGGTGCCGCTGATCGTCGGCAACCTCGGCCCGGCGACCTTCGGCCGCGACGACAATGCGCTGGTGCTCGTCGACGCCGACGGCGACCGCGCGCTGCCGCAGGCCGACAAGCTCACGCTCGCGCGCCAGCTCGTGGCCGAGATCGCCCGCCGCCTGCCGGCTTGAGCGATCGGCCGCCGGCGCGCCGATCCGCACGCCCATCGATTCCGCTTCCGCGTCGACCCCGACCCGCCACTGCCATGACCGTCATCGACCTCAAGGTGCTCGACGCCCGCGTCGCCGAGA
This sequence comes from Burkholderiaceae bacterium, assembly GCA_036384855.1. Classification (GTDB taxonomy): domain Bacteria; phylum Pseudomonadota; class Gammaproteobacteria; order Burkholderiales; family Burkholderiaceae_C; genus Scleromatobacter. The sequence continues at coordinate 12,463 of DASVLN010000301.1, forward strand.
CCCTGCCCGCCTACGCGACCCCCGGCAGCGCCGGCCTGGACCTGCGCGCCTGCCTGGACGCCCCGGTCGTCCTCGCGCCCGGCCAGACCACGCTCGTGCCCACCGGCCTCGCGATCCACATCGGCGACGCCGGCCTGGCCGCGATGATCCTGCCGCGCTCGGGCCTGGGCCACAAGCACGGCATCGTGCTGGGCAACCTCGTCGGGCTGATCGACTCCGACTACCAGGGCCAGCTCATGGTCAGCGTGTGGAACCGCGGCCAATCGGAGTTCACGATCAACCCGCTGGAGCGCATCGCGCAGATGGTCATCGTGCCGGTGGTGCAGGCCACGTTCCGCCGCGTCGACGACTTCGACGCCTCGCATCGTGGCGAGGGTGGGTTCGGTTCCACGGGCAAGCACTGACGCGCGTCATTCCTCGATCACGGTGACCCGCGGCCAGCGCTGCGGATAGCGTTTCGCCGCGATGCGCTCGCGGTAGGTCGCGAGGCTGACCCGCGCCGGATTGCGGCGCACCACCATCGCGAAGAGGTCGTCGAGCCCGTGCGGCGCGATCACGCGGATCGTGTCGTCGGCGGCGAGCGTGACGCCGACGGCGGTCGCGAACTCGGGCCATGACGCGACGGCCTCCTCGAGCGAGCGCAGCGGCGCCACGGCGTGGCCGAAGCGCGCCTCGAACCACGTGTGGACGGCGGCCTGGTTGGTGACCTCCCAGCGAAGCGACGGGCAGGACGCCTGCACGCGCGCCTGCAAGGCGTGCTCGCGGGCGGCAGCCAGGTCCGTCGCGTCGAAGAAGGCGAGGTCGACGTCGGCGAGCGCGGAGGGCGTCGCGTGGCCGTGCAAGGCGTCCCAGGCCAGATTGCGCACCGCGCCGGCGCCGATGCACCACGCGGCCAGGCCGAGCGCCCGGGCGGCGCGCAGCGCGCCGAGGAACCAGGGCGTGCCCCGCGCGAGGCCGGCGAGCGCGCGGCGCCGGTCTTCGTCGGCGGAGCCGGCACCGACCCGATCCCGCGCCGTCATCGCGCCGCCGTCAGTGCATCTTCGAGCGGTCGACCGCCGGCATCACCTGCAGCATCTCCATGCCGTCGTCGTTGACGCTGCGTGCGTCGATCTCGGCCGGCGTGGCCGGGCGCACGGCGCGGACGGTGATGTGCATGCGCAGCGCAAGGCCGGCGAGCGGATGGTTGCCATCGAGCACGACGTGCGAGGGGTAGACCTCGGTGACCGTGTAGATCGCGTCCTCCGGCATGTCGGGCGTCTGCGCGCCGTCGGGCAGCCCTTCGAACTGCATGCCGGGCTCGACGCCGTCGGGGAACAGCGCGCGATCCTCGAAGCAGACGAGGTCGGAGTCGTAGTCGCCGAACGCGTTCTCGGGTTCGAGGTGCAGGTGGGTGTCGAAGCCCGCCTCCTGGCCCGCGAGCGCTTCCTCGACCTTGGGCAGCAGGTCGTCGCCGCCGTAGAAGAACTCGGTCGGCTCGGACAGCTCGTCGATCAGCGCGTTCTGGGCGTCCGACAGCAGCCAGGTGAGCGACACGACGCAGGGGGCGGTGATGTTCATCGCGCGATTCTACGAGCGGGTGGACCGCGGCGCGAGTCGACGGACAATGCCGGGATGAACCTCCGAGAACCCCTCGCGCTGCTGGGCGGCCTCACGCCCGCGGCCTTCATGCGCGACGTCTGGCAGAAGCGGCCGCTGCTGATCCGCGGCGCATTGCCGCCAGCGGGCGAGGACGGTGCGCCGCTCGCGCCCGTCACGCCGGCGCAGTTGTTCGCGCTCGCGGCCCGCGACGACG
>DASVLN010000302.1:0-2776 GCA_036384855.1 Burkholderiaceae bacterium
GTGGTCCAGCGCGGCGCCGCGCAGTCCCTCGCAGGTCGGGATCTCGCCCCCGGAGACCAGCCGCTCGAACCAGGACGCGTTCATCCGGGCGAGCCCATGATGCACGTGGCGCAGGAAGCGCGCCTCCTCGGCGCTGGCGACGAGCAGGCCGCACCAGTGGTCGAGGACGCCGAGGCCGCGGCGCGGATGCGTGACGCAGGCCGCGGCAGCGAACCAGTGGCACGGGATCGCGCCGGGCGTCCGCTGCAGCGCGCGATCCATCGCGGCGTAGCGGGCGTGGTTGGCCGGGATGGTCGGCGCGGCGGGCGCAGCCACAGGCTCGACGAACGGCGACGTGCGCGACATGGGCATGCCGCTCCCGAGCGAGCCGCATGCCCGGATGGGCTGGGCGCGAGCGGCGAGCCGGCCCCCGCCGGGGCATGCGACCGGGCGACATCCGCTTGGGCCGCTGGCGCCGCACCATCGGGCGCGGAGTGCGCGGTGCAGCGTGCGGAGCGACAAGCGCCGGATGCCGGATGCCGGATGCCGGATGCCGGATGCCGGTTGCCGGTTGCCGGTTGCCGGTTGCCGGTTGCCCAATGCCGAACGCCGAACGCCGAACGCCGAGTTTCGAGTGCCGAGCACCCGGAGTCGAGCATCGACCTTCGATGCAGCTGTTGTCACGGGTCGAGCGCCAAGCCAGCGACCGCGACCGCGCCGGAACGCGAGCGCCCGATCGCCGACGTCGGACGGCCGCTCGCCGGGCGTGGCACCGGTGGCCACGCCCGGCCGGTTCGACCCGGGAGCGCGCAGGGCGCCTCCCCCGCCACGAGCGCTGCATCCCCGGTCTTGCTCGGGAAAGAGACCACGCCCGGCCAGTGCGCGCACGCACACCCGGCCGGACGAGTCGCGATCCGTGCGCTGTGGCGCTCGCTAGGGCGCGGCGGCCAGGCCCTCCTCCCACGCGGCGCCGCCGCTCCAGACGCGGTGCTCCTCGGGCAGCAGCGCGGACTCGACGCGGTCGAGCCGCACACGGCGCTGGCCGAACTTGCCCGCGCGCGCCAGGACGCAGACCGGGCATTCGATGATGCCGCTCTTCTCTTCGTGCGAGAGGTGCAGGATCCCGCAGCGCGCGCAGTGGGCGACGCGCGTGTCCGTGCCCTCGCGCATCGACGAGAAGACGTCCTTGAGCATGCGGCTCAGGGAGACGCCGCAGTCGGCGTCGTAGTTGAGCGCGTAGTAGTCGTAGGCATGCACCATCGCCTCGAACGCGGGCTGGCCGGCGTCCACGAGGCGGCGCTGCAGCCGGAAGATCGCCGTCGCGCTGAGCCGGCGGTACGCGCTGCCCCACAGGTCGCGGTTGTCGCGCGTGCGATCGCGCGGCGTGTTCTTCGCGCGCTTCGGGCGCGGGCAGACGGTCTCGGCAACGACCCGCAGCTGCGCGGCGCGCACGGCGCCGGTCGGCAGCAGGCGATCCTCGACCTCGGCCGGCCGCATCTGGTGGCGCAGCATCGTCAGGATCAGCGACGAGGTGTCCGGCATCAGGAAGCTCGCCGGCGGCCGGCCGCAGCGCTTGCTCGCGAGGGCGGCGGGCTGCTCCGAGGTTCGCCACGCGAGCGATTCCTGGTGCAGCGCATGGCGAATCGCGGCGACCTCCTGGTCGCAGCACTGCACAAGCGCGAACAGGCCGCGCAGGTGGGGTTCGACGCCCGTGTCGTCATCGGGACGCAGCAGGCGGTCGATCAGGGCGTCGGTCAGGCGCGGCGCGATGAGCAGCGTGCCCGGGTTGCCGGCCCATTCCAGGAATGCGAAGGCCGGGAGCTCCTGCAACGCGATCGTGGCGCCGACATCGGACAGGTTGCACACGAGCGCGGCGCTGACCGGGTCGTCGGCATAGCGCACGAAAGTCGCGAGCGCCAGGCGGTTGATGCGCTTGACCAGCGGCCGGTAGGCCTCCAGGTCGGGCGCCGGCATCGGGCGCCATTCGGGCAGGAGACGGACGAGGCGCTCGGTCAGCGCGGGCCGCCACAGTGCGACGGGCGTCGTCGCCAGGTCGTCGAGCTGGGCGTCGGGCATGGCGGCGAGCCGCATCGCCACCCCCAGCGGGACGCCGAACAATTCCACCGCGTGCTGCGGATTTCGCTGGGCCACCTCGACCAGGGCCTCTATCAGTTCCTCGTTGAGCGTCTTCTGGTCGCTCGGGCTCTTTCCGACCCCTTTGCAGATCGTCATCGATAGTCCTCCATCAAACGGTTCCCGCGCGGGAAGCACCGCCTCAAAAGCCTTTTCTGTGGACTGCCGCCACATTCGATCTTCGTTGTCCTTTTGTGGGTGCACGCGACTTTGACACACAACTTATTCCCCATCAATGTGCATTTGTGGGCTTTTTGTTGTGAATCAGGGGCTCAACTTTGGGGGGTCGAGGCGGCGGCGCCCGCACAATGACGCCGTCCATCGTCCGAAACAGCCGCCTGCCATGGATCGTCCCGCCCCGTCGCCGCGCCCCGCCCTCGACGCCATCCGCGGCGACGAGCCGCCCGCCAGCGCCGGCGTGCGCCGCTTCCTGCTAGCGCACGGGGTGAAGGAGCACAACCATGCGTCGGAGATCGCGCGCATCATCGCCGTCGACCGCTCGCAGTCGTACCGGCGCCTGAAGGGCGATGTGGCTTGGAGCCATACCGACCTGCGCGCGATCGCCCGCCACTTCGGCGCGCCGGAGGGCTCGCTGCTGCCCGGCGACGAGGCCACGCGCGGCGGCAGCGTCGCGCCGGCGGCGTCCGCACAGCCGGCGGCGGCG
>DASVLN010000303.1:0-3351 GCA_036384855.1 Burkholderiaceae bacterium
GCCGCGAGGATCGATCGAAGGCTCATGGACGGCCGCCTGCGGGCCTGCGCGTCCCGGCCCGCGCGCGCGGGCGGCGGCCCGTCACGGGCGGAACAGGTCCGACATCACCTCCACGCCGGCGTCGCAGGCGTGGTTCAGGCAGGGCAGGCCGAACGCGGCGTCGAGCGTCTTCGTCAGCGAGTAGTGGTTGTAGTACTTCGCGCTGGTCACGCGGCGCGCGCCATAGTTCGTGTCGACGATGGCCACGACCTGGTTCGAGGTGCTCGTGCTGTAGTCGTTCTCGTCCCACAGGATGACGATCGCGCTGCGGCGCTCCGCCCAGACGCGCGAGGCCTTGATCGCGGTGACGATGCGCTGCACCGACTGGTCGCCCTGCAGGATCAGCGACGGGTTGAGGCCGGCCTGCGTGCCGTTGTCGTCGGCGTCGTAGTTGCAGAACGCCGTGCCGTTGCCGCGGCCGTGCATGTCGTCGCACTGGTTCGGCGCGATGAAGGCGAAGTTGGGTACCGAGCCCGCCTTCAGGTCGGCGTACAGGCCGTGCTCGCCGTCGAAGGCCCGGACGCGCCTCAGGCTCAGCGCCGGGTCGCGGCCTTCCTGCACCGAGGCGAAGTACGCGAACGGATTGTGCTTGACCGCGTACAGGTACACGACGTCCGAGGCCGACACCGGGTTGCCTGCGGTCGACAGCGCCGCGAAGTCCGAGGTCACGGACTCGCCGAGCGCGTTCCTGCCGCCGATGCTGTAGTAGCCGTCGCTGACGTTGACGCCGTCGGCGCCGATGCCGGGCAGGCCTTCCTGGTAGCTCTTCCAGGACTTGCCGGCGCGCACGAGCTGGTCGGCGATGGAGATGCCGTCGATGTCGTGGCCGGCCGGGATCGCGTGCTTGCCGTCGATGTTGGTCAGCGGCGGCGCGGAGGTCTCGTTCTGGGACAGGTCGAACGCGGGCGTGGCCGCGTCCGTGCCGTGGCCGCCGCGGATCGGGCAGACGGTGCCGGTGCTCGGGTTGTCGAGGTTGGTCGGGCGGCCGGGGGCGATGTTCGGGACGCAGGAGACGTCATGCCAGTCGGGGTACTGGTCCGACAGGTTGTTGAAGTTCGAGCCGCCGACGACCTCGAGGTAGTTCGTCGAGCTCGGATGCGCGATCGCGTAGTAGTTGGTCGCGACGTTGGCGTGCTTCATGAGCGCGTTGATGAAGGGCGCCTGCGGGTTGCCCGCGACCTGCTGGTAGGCGTGGTTCTCCATCATGATCACGAACACGTGGTCGAGCGCGGGAACGCCGCCGGGCACATAGCCCTGGGCCGCGCCGGCGCCGCCGGCAAGCATGGCTGCCGCCGCGGCGGCCGCGGCGAGGATGAACTTCTTCATGGCTGTGTCGCTCCTGGCTTTTATGGATATGGCGGCCGTCCATCGTCGCGAGGACGGTCCGGCCGGCCATGCTGCGCGCCGCACATGACCGGCGCGTGTCGCCGCGCCAGGGCAGGGAAGACCCGGACCCGCGGTGACGTCTCGTCACGGGCGGCGCCGCATCTGCTGCGACAATCGCGCCGCCCGCGCTGTTGCGGGCGCAGTCACCATCCGCATGAATCGCACTGACCTCATCGAGCTGCTGGCCGAGCGCCACGAGCTCTCCAAGGCCGAAGCCGGCCGCGTCCTGGGCACGCTCCTCGACGCCATCGTCACCACCGTCAAGAAGGGCGGCGCCGTCACGCTGCCGGGCTTCGGCAGCTTCAAGCAGTCCTCGCGCAGCGCGCGCACGGGCCGCAACCCGTCGACCGGCGAAGCCGTGAAGATCGCCGCGACCAAGGTGCCGCGCTTCACCGCCGGCGCCGGCTTCAAGGACGCCGTCGACCCGAAGGCCGCCGCGCGCCGCGCCGCCAAGAAGGGCGCCGCCGCGCCCGCCAAGAAGGCGCCCGCCAAGAAGAAGGGCCGCTGATCACGCCCTGGGGGCCGCCCACCGGCGGCTCCCGCCTTCAGCAGCCCAGCCGCGGCTCCGTGCCCGGCACGAGGATGTGCCGGCCGACATCGGCGATGTCCGTGTGGCCGCAGAAGGCCATCGTCACGTCGAGCTCCTTGTGCAGGATCTCGAGCGCGCGCGTCACGCCCGCCTCGCCCATCGCGCCCAGCCCGTAGGCCATCGCGCGCCCGATCATCGTGCCGCGCGCGCCCAGCGCCCAGGCCTTGAGCACGTCCTGGCCCGAGCGGATCCCGCCGTCCATCCAGACCTCGCAGCGCCCGCCCACCGCGTCCACGATCGCCGGCAGCGCGGCGATGCTCGAGGGCGCGCCGTCCAGCTGGCGGCCGCCGTGGTTGCTGACGACGATCGCGTCCGCGCCGGCGTCGACGGCCAGCCGCGCGTCCTGCGCGTCCATGATCCCCTTGAGGATCAGCTTGCCGCCCCATTGCTCCTTGACCCACGCGACGTCCGGCCACGCGAGCCGCGGATCGAACTGCTCGTTCGTCCAGGCCGCGAGCGAGCGCACGTCGCTCACGCCCTGCACGTGGCCGACCAGGTTGCGGAAGGTGTGCCGCCGCGTGCCCAGCATGCCCAGGCACCAGCGCGGCTTGGTCGCGAGGTTGGCGAGGTTGCGCAGCGTCGGCCGCGGCGGCGCGGTCAGGCCGTTCTTCAGGTCCTTGTGGCGCTGGCCGATCACCTGCAGGTCCAGCGTGAGCACCAGCGCGCTGCAGCGCGCGGCCTTCGCGCGCCCGATCATCCGCTTCATCGCCTCGCGGTCGCGCATCATGTAGAGCTGGAACCAGAACGGCGCCTGCGTGTGCTCGGCGATGTCCTCGATCGAGCAGATGCTCATCGTCGACAGCGTGAACGGGATGCCGAACTTCTCGGCCGCGCGCGCGGCGTGGATCTCGCCGTCGGCGTGCTGCATGCCCGTCAGCCCGACGGGCGCGATGGCCACCGGCATCCGCGCGGCCTGGCCGGCCATCGTCACGGCGGTCGTGCGGTCCGACATGTCGACCGCCACGCGCTGGCGCAGCTGGATGCGCGCGAAGTCGCTCTCGTTGCGGCGGTAGGTCGTCTCCGTCCAGGAGCCGGAGTCGGCGTAGTCGTAGAACATCCGGGGCACGCGCCTCTCGGCGAGCACGCGCAGGTCTTCGATGTGGGTGATCACGGGCATGCGCCCATGCTAGGACGGCCGCGCCGCCCGCGGCCGGAAAGATTTTCAGCGCACGCCGGAAACGAACGCCTGCGACTCGTCGGCGATGCGGGTGCAGCACTGCGCCAGCCAGGCGGCGAAGGCCTCGGCGGCGCGGCCGCTCGCATGCGGCAGCAGGTGGTAGCTCGCGGCCGGCCGCACCGCGAGCGCGAACGGCGCGACGAGCCGCCCCTCGCGCAGC
>DASVLN010000304.1:0-1685 GCA_036384855.1 Burkholderiaceae bacterium
ATCGCCGCGCCCAGGCCCCGCCCCTGCGACGCCGGGGCGAGCTGCACCTGCTCCAGCTGCCAGGGATCGCCCTCGCGCACGGGCTTCAGAAGCCCGATCGCCCGGCCCTCGCGTTCGACGATGCAGTCCGCGTCGAGGCGATGGCCGGGCCGACGGCGGTGATCGTCGAGGGCAATCGGGCAGCCCTGACGACGCCCTCGGTGACGTAGCGCGTGGTGTCGGGATCGCCGCCGTCCATGTGGGTGCGGCCAGGGCCCACGGCTCCCTGGAGGTCGAAGTACGAGGTGATCGGCGTCGTCACCGTCGCCTCGACGCCCACGAATTCGCGGAAATCGCGGATGACGCCGGGACCGAACACCTGGCGGGAGCCGTCGAGGATGAACACGCCGCGCGCGCCCAGGTTCGGCGCGGCCTGGCAGCTGGCGGACAGCGCGAGCCGGACGCAGCATGCCGCGCGGCCGGGAGGAATCGGGACGGGCGTCTCGCGCGCGCGACGCCCGCGCAGGCGCTCAGCGCAGGTTGCCGGTATGGCCCAGCGAGTATCGGCCCGGCTGCGGCCAGACCGTCAGGCCGTGCGGCTCCTGGCCGACCGGGATCTCGCGCACGTCGCCATTGGCCGTGTCGAAGCGGTACACGACGTCGTCGTAGCGGCCCGAGAGCCACAGGTACTTGCCGTCGGCCGTCACGTTGCCCATGTCGGGGCTGCCCCCTCCGGGGATTTTCCAGTTGGCGACGATCTTGTTGGTCGCGAAGTCCAGCACCGAGACGCTGCCCGGGCCGTGGCGCGGGCCGTGGATGCGATGCGATCCGCGGTTGGCGATGTACAGCTTCGTGCCGTCGCGGCTCGGGTACAGGCCGTGGGCGGCGACGCCGGTCGGGATGAACCCCGTCTCGGTGAAGCTGGCGGCGTCGAGCAGGTGCACGCCGTCGGCTTCCATGTCGGCGACGTAGAGCGTGCGGCCGTCGGGCGAGAAGCGGATGTCCTGAGGCATGCCCTTCTTCGACGTACAGATCTCCGTCGTCGGCGCGCCCTCGGGCACCGCGTGGTCCTTCAGGCGCGTGGCCGGCATCTTCAGCACGAGGTAGCCGTCGACCTTGCGGTTCACGAGGTCGATCCTGGCGATCGAGCCGTCGAACTCGCAGGTGAAGAACGCGGTGCGGCCGTCGATCGAGAAGTCGGCGTGGTTGATGCCGCCGCAGTGCGGGGCGTCGATCGAGTACTGCAGCGCCATCGACTTCGGGTCGCGGAAGTCGAGCCGGTGGCGCGCCTCGGCGACGACGATCGCCGACTTGCCGTCCGGGGTGAAGTACATGTTGTACGGGTCGTCGACCGGGATCGCCGTGCCGGGCTTGCCGGTGCGCGGGTCGATCGGCGTCAGGCTGCCGTTGCTGCTGCGCTCGGCATTGTTGGCGGCCCAGAGCGTGCGCAGGTCGTAGCCCACGACGACGTGCTGCGGGCTCTGGCCGACCTTGAAGGTGTCGACGACCTTCATCTTCGCGGGGTCGATCACGCTCACCGAGTTGCCGCGCAAGTTGGGCACGTACACGCGCACGAGGTCGCCCTGCAGAGCGGGGCTGATCTTGGCGGGGCCGTCCGTCTCGCTGTACAGGTTGCGCGGATCGACCACCGGCGGCATGCCGGGGACGGTCGCGATCGCGGCCGGCGCGGCGCTGGCCGCGGGCGC
>DASVLN010000305.1:0-3473 GCA_036384855.1 Burkholderiaceae bacterium
ACGCCGTCGTTGAACAGGCTCTCGCCGGCGATCACGGCCTCGAGCGCACGCGGTGCGCGCGCCGATCGCAGCATCGCGATGACGGCGACCGGATCCGTCGGGGAGACGAGCGCGCCGAAGACGAGGCAGTGCCCGATCGGCACGTCCAGCGACAGCGCCCGGAGCACGAAGAACAGGCCGACGCCGACGAGCGCCGTCGAGCCCGCCGTCCCCGCCACGGCGAAGCCCAGCACGGGCAGGCGCTGCTCGCGCAGAGCGCCGACGTCCACCTGCAGCGCGCCGGCGAACAGCAGCATCGACAGCAGGCCTTGCAGCACCAGTGTCGGGAAATCCACCCGGGCGAGGAGAGCGCGCTCGCCCGCGAGCAGGCCGCCGTCGACGCCCAGCGCCGCCAGGCCGGCCAGCGCGAGCGACGCCGCGAGCGACACCGCCATCGCGCCGACGGTGGGCGACAAACGCAGGAGCCGATGATTGACGACCGCCGCCAGTGCGGCCAGCGCCGCCAGCACGGCAAGCGCGACCCAGGTGGACGGGGACGAGAGCAGCGCCGTCACCGGCGCGGGCTCCGTGCCGCGAACCGGCGTGCCCGGCCGCCGACCGCGGGCATCGTGGATCCGTGCATGCTGCTCAGGAACCCGCCACCTTCATCGGCGACAGCAGCACCGAGCCGATCGTCTTCGATCCGTAGGTGTACGCGTCCGCCCCCACGGCCTGGATGCCGGCGAACATCGCGCGCAAGTGGCCGGCGATCGTCACCTCCTCGACCGGATGGACGATGCGGCCGCCCTCGACCCAGAAGCCGGCCGCGCCGCGCGAGTAGTCGCCGGTCACGTAGTTCACGCCCTGCCCCATCAGCTCGATGACGAACAGGCCCCGGTCCAGCTTGCGCAGCATCTCGGGCAGGTCGTCGCCCGGCTGCGTGCGGCGGTGGGTCAGTCGCAGGTTCTGCGAGCCGCCGGCATGCCCCGTGGTCTTCATGCCCAGCTTGCGCGCCGAATAGCTCGAGAGGAAGTAGCCCTGCACCACGCCGCCGTCGACGACCTCGCGCGCGCGGGTGCGCACGCCCTCGTCGTCGAAGGGGGCGCTGCCCTTGCCCTTGGGCTCGTGCGGGAACTCGAGGATGTCGACGTCCTTCGGGAACACGGCGGTGCCCAGGCTGTCCTGCAGGAAGCTCGCCTTGCGGTACAGCGCGCCGCCGCTGACGCCCTGCGCGAACGCGCCCAGCAGGCCGGCGGCGAGCGTCGACTCGAACAGCACCGGCACCTCGCAGGTCGGCACCTTGCGCGAGTTCAGGCGCGAGAGCGCGCGCTCCGCGGCGTAGCGGCCGACCGCCTCCGGATCGGCGAGCTCGGCGGCGTCGCGCATCGAGCTGTACCAGTGGTCGCGCTGCATCGCGTCGCCCTTGCCGGCGATGGGCGCGACCGACAGCGAGTGGCGCGAGCTCGCGTAGCCGCCGCGAAAGCCGCGCGAGTTGCCCATCCAGAAGTGCGACTGCTGCGCCGACACGCCCGCGCCCTCGGAGTTGGTGATGCGGCGGTCGGTGGCGAAGGCGGCGTCCTCGCAGCGCTTGGCGATCTCCGTGGCGCCGGCGACGTCGATGTCCCACGGATGGAACAGGTCCAGCGGGCGCGCGGCCTCCTCGGGCGTCGCCAGGTCGGCGGGATCGGGCAGGCCGGCGGCCGGATCCTCCGCGGTGAAGCGCGCGATGTCGTAGGCCGCGCGAACCGTCTGCTCCAGCGCGGCGCGCGAGAAGTCCGAGGTGCTCGCGTTGCCGCGCCGGCGGCCGATGTAGATCGCCACGCCGACCGACTTGTCGCGGTTGCGCTCGACGTTCTCGACCTCGCCCTTGCGCACCGACACCGACAGGCCCGCGCCCTCGGACACCTCGGTGGCCGCGTCGCTCGCGCCGACCTGCCGGGCGATCGCGAGGACGTCCTCGACGATCTGCTGGAACTGCTCCGGCTTGAACGCAAAACCCTGGTTCTCGTTGGTGGCCATCGTGATCTCTGGTTCGACTTGTGAAGACTGCCGCGCACCGCTGGTCGGCGGGCGGCGACATTTGCGGGACAATCCGGGCCATCATAGCCACAGCCCCGACTCCCCTGCACATGCCCCGCGAGCCCCGCCACGCCTCCAACCGCCAGGCCGCCATCGACGGCGACCTGCCGAGCCGGACGCAGAAGAAGCAGCAGATGCACGACCTGCAGGCGCTGGGCGAGGAGCTCGCGGCGCTGCCGGAGGATCGCCTCGCCAAGCTCAAGATCGAGGATCGCCTGCGCGACGCCATCGCCGAGATGAAGCGCGTGCGCTCGTTCGAGGGCAGGCGGCGCCAGCTGCAGTACATCGGCAAGCTGATGAAGTTCGAGGAGGTCGAGCCGCTGCGCGAGGCCGTCGCCGGCTTCAGGAGCGGCGGCGCGAAGGAGACGCTCGCGCTGCACCAGGCCGAGTTCTGGCGCGACCGCCTGATCGCCGAGGACGACGCCCTGGACGGCTGGATCGCCGCGCACCCGACGACCGACGTCCAGCAGCTGCGCAGCCTCGTGCGCTCCGCGCGCAAGGAAAAGCTCGAGCCCGGAGAGCGCCACGGCCGCGCCTACCGTGAACTTTTCCAGCTGGTCAAGGGGCACCTGCAGGACGCGGCGGAGCCGGACGACGGCACCGATGCCGACGCGGACGCCGACCACGACCCGTCGCACGATGACTGACGCCGCGCCGTTCGATCCCGTCCGCATCGGGCTCGTCTCGATCAGCGACCGCGCCTCGGCCGGCGTGTACGAGGACAAGGGCCTGCCCGCGCTGCGCGAGTGGCTGGCGCGCGCGCTGCGCAATCCGCTCGCCTTCGAGGAGCGCCTGATCGCCGACGACGCGCCGACGATCAGCGCGACGCTGCGGGCGCTGGTCGACGACGCGCGCTGCGACCTCGTGCTGACCACCGGCGGCACCGGCCCCGCGCCGCGCGACGTCACGCCCGAGGCGACGCTGGCCGTGGCCGACCGCGAGATCCCGGGCTTCGGCGAGCAGATGCGCCAGATCTCGCTGCGCTTCGTGCCGACCGCGATCCTGTCGCGGCAAGTGGGCGTCATCCGCGGCCGATGCCTGGTGCTGAACCTGCCCGGCCAGCCCAAGGCGATCGCCGAGACGCTGCAAGGCCTGCCCGACGCGAGCCCGCCGGCGCCCGGCATCTTCGCCGCGGTGCCCTATTGCGTCGACCTGGTCGGCGGTCCCTACATCGAGACCGACGCGGCCGTCTGCGCGGCCTTCCGGCCGAAGTCGGCCCAACGCCCGCCGCGCGCCTGAAGGCGCCGGAGCGCCGCGTCCCGAGGATCTCCCGCACGCCAGGAACGCCGACCCGGCGCGCCCTGCCGAAGAAGACGAACCGCCCGCCAGCCCGCCGCCCTCCATGCAGCCGACGTCCCATCGCACGCCCGTCCCCCGCGCCGCCCTGCCGCTGGCGCTCGCCGCCGCGCTCGCCT
>DASVLN010000306.1:0-4526 GCA_036384855.1 Burkholderiaceae bacterium
GTAGATCGGCCGCGTGGTCCAGCGCCCCGGCGTCCATGCCCACCGGCCCTGCACGTGCAGCCAGCGGCCGTAGTGCGAGGGCGCGAAGCCCCACGGCGCCGCGTCCGTCCACGTCCAGCCCCAGGGCGACGCGAAGCTCCAGGCGCCTTCGCGCAGCGGCGCCCAGCCGGTGGCGGTGCGCGTCGGCGTCCAGGCCGGCCCGACGCCCGGCAGCTCGCTCCAGCGGCCGGCGCGGTGCAGCGCCCGCAGGCCGGTCATCTCGGCGAGCGCCGCCTGCGACGAGATCGCCTTCGGCGCGGCCGCGTCGTCGGCGTCGTCCTGCCGGTCCTGCGCGCGCACCCAGGCGGTGAACGCGTCGTCGACGACGCCGACCATGTGGTAGTGCGTCGTCTCCTGCGCGCCTTCGCGCCAGACCTGCGCGCGCTGGCCCGCGGCCACGGGCAGGGAGCTGTCCGGGGCCTGCAGCAGCATGTCGCCGGCGGTCGCCTGCCCGGCGAGCAGGCCGCCGCGCTTCGGACGGTCGAAGCGGAACAGGCCGACATGGTGCGGCACCCACAGGCCCTCGTCGGTGTCGACGCCCAGCTCGCCGAGGATGTCCGCCGAACGCACGCGCACCGCGAGCTCGCCCTGCTCGAAGCGGATGCGCATGCGCAGGTCGTCGAGCTGCTTGACCGTCACGTCGGAATCGGGCCCGAGCCGGAAGCTCGACGAGCCGAACTCCAGCGTCGCGTGGCCGGCGTGGTCGGTGGTGATGCGGTCGCCCGTCGACAGCGGCCGGTTGGCGGCGACGGAGACCCAGCTGCCGTCGCTCGTCACCGTGCGCACGTCGCCGTCGACCGCCGCGACCCGGCCGACGCGGCCGGGCGGATCCTCCACCGACTGCGCCTGCGCGATGCCCGCGGCGAGGCAGGCGCCCGCGAGCGCCACGATCGCGCGCAGGGCGCGGGGGACAAGCCGGTGCGGGAGGAAGGCGTCCATGGAATCTCAACGCGCGGTGCGCTGGCCGGGGTGACCGCAGGCGGCAATCCGCGTGCTCGGCCGCCCTTTTCAGGGGACTCAGTCGTCGGAGTTCGGATCCATCTCGGGGAACAGCACGCTCGTGTAGCCGAAGCGCGTGAGGTCGCGCATGCGCGTCGGGTACAGCCGCCCGAGCAGGTGGTCGACCTCGTGCTGCACGACGCGCGCGTGGAAGCCCTCGGCCTCGCGGTCGATGACGTGCCCCTGGGGGTCGACGCCGGTGTAGCGGATCCGTTCCCAACGCGGCACGACCCCCCGCAGGCCCGGCACCGACAGGCAGCCCTCCCAGCCCTCGACCTCCGCGTCGCCGATCGGCGTGATCGTCGGGTTGATCAGCACCGTCTTGGGCACGGCGGGCGCGTCGGGATAGCGCTCGTTGCGGTCGAAGCCGAAGATCACGAGCTGCAGGTCGACGCCGATCTGCGGCGCCGCGAGCCCGGCGCCGTTGGCGTGCGCCATCGTCTCGAACATGTCGGCGATCAGCCCGCGCAGCTCCGGGGTGTCGAACCGCTCGACGGGCTGGGCGACGCGCAGCAGGCGCGGGTCGCCCATCTTGAGGATTTCTCGGACGGTCATGGTCGGTCGTGCTCGTTGGAGGCTCGATGGTAGCGACGCGCCGGCGGCGATCAGGCCGCGGGGCCATCGGCGGCGTCGACCGCGTCGCGGGGCGCCGCCAGCAGCGCCTGCAGCCCCGCCTCGTCCAGCACCGGGACGCCCAGCTCGTTGGCCTTGTCCAGCTTGCTGCCCGCCTCCTCGCCCGCGACGACCCAGCTCGTCTTCTTCGAGACCGAGCCGCTGACCTTGCCGCCCGCGGCCTCGATGAGCTCCTTGGCCTCGTCGCGCGAGAGCGTCGGCAGCGTGCCGGTCAGCACGAGCGTCCTGCCCAGCAGCGGCCGCCAGGCGTCGCTGGCCGTGCCTTCGATCGCCGGCCACGTGATGCCCGCGGCGCGCAGCTGCTCGACGACCTCGCGGTGGTGCGGCTGGTCGAAGAACGCGCGCACGCTGCGCGCGACGATGGGGCCGACGTCGGGCACCTCCAGCAGCTGCTCCACGCTCGCGTCCATCAGCTTGTCGACGTCGCCGAAATGGCGCGCCAGGTCGCGCGCGGTCGACTCGCCGACGTGACGGATCCCGAGGCCGTACAGGAAGCGCGGCAGCGTCGTCTGCTTGCTCTTCTCGATCGCCTCGACCAGCTTCTGCGCGGACTTCTCGCCCATGCGCTCCAGCTGCGCGAGCTTGGCGAAGCCGAGCTTGTAGATCTCGGGCAGCGTGCGCGCGATGCCCAGGTCGACGACCTGGTCGACGATCTTGTCGCCGAAGCCCTCGATCTCGACCGCGCGCCGGCTCGCGAAGTGCAGGAACGCGGCCTTGAGCTGCGCCGGACAGGTCAGGCCGCCCGTGCAGCGCCAGTCGGCCTCGTCCTCCTCGCGCGCGATCGGGCTGCCGCAGACCGGGCACTTGCCGTGCACCTTCGCGTTCATGTCGAACAGCGGCCGCGCCGCGACCTCCGGCGTGCGGCGCTCCAGGACGACGCCCACGACTTCCGGGATCACGTCGCCCGCGCGGCGCACGATCACGGTGTCGCCGACGCGCACGTCCTTGCGCCGCGCCTCGCCCTCGTTGTGCAGCGTCGCGTTGCTGACCGTCGTGCCGCCGACGAAGACCGGCTGCAGCTTGGCCACCGGCGTGAGCTTGCCCGTGCGGCCGACCTGCACGTCGATGTCCAGCAGCGTGGTCATCTGTTCCTGCGCGGGGTACTTGTGCGCGACCGCCCAGCGCGGCTCGCGGCTCACGAAGCCGAGCCGGGCCTGCAGCTCGCGCGAGTCGACCTTGTAGACGACGCCGTCGATGTCGTACGGCAAGCGGTCGCGCTCGGCCGCGATGCGGGCATGGAACGCGACCAGGCCGTCGGCCCCCTCGCTGAGCACGCGCTGCCTGGCGACCGGGAAGCCCATCGCGTCGAGCGCGTCGAGCAGGCCGGAGTGCGTGGCCGGCACCTCCCAGCCCTGCACTTCGCCGAGGCCGTAGGCGAAGAAGCTCAGGCGCCGGCGGCGCGACTGGCTCGAGTCGAGCTGCCGCACGGCGCCCGCGGCGGCGTTGCGCGGGTTGACGACGGTCTTCTCGTGCTTCGCGCCGGCGGCGATCAGGGCCCGCTGGCGCTCGTTGTAGGCCTCGAAGTCGTCGCGTCGCATGTAGACCTCGCCCCGCACCTCCAGCACGGGCGCGTCGACGCCGCGCAGGCGCAGCGGGATCTGCCGGACGGTGCGGATGTTGGACGTCACGTCCTCGCCGACCTCGCCGTCGCCGCGCGTGGCCGCCTGCACCAGCACGCCGCGCTCGTAGCGCAGGTTCATGGCCAGGCCGTCGAACTTGAGCTCGGCGGAATAGACCACCGGCGGATCGGACTCGGCCAGCTTGAGCTCGCGCCGCACCCGCGCGTCGAAGGCGCGGGCGCCCTCCTCGGTGGTGTCGGTCTCGGTGCGGATGCTGAGCATCGGCACCACGTGGCGCACGGGCGCGAAGCCCTCGAGCACCTGCCCGATCACGCGCTGCGTGGGCGAGTCGGCGCGCGCGAGATCCGGATACTGCGCCTCGAGCGCCTGCAGCTCCTGGAACAGCTTGTCGTACTCCGCGTCCGGGATCGTCGGCTCGTCGAGCACGTAGTAGCGGTACGCGTGCTCGTGGAGGATCGTGTGCAGCTCCTCGGCACGCCGGGCGGCCGCGGCGGGGATGGTGGCGGGGGTGGCGCTCATGGCGGGGAGTGTAGTCAGGTCGAGGCGGGCAACGCTCGCCCGGCCCGCCTCATCCCGCCGCCTTGCGCCGCACCAGCCCCGACACCGCCCACACCACCAGCGCCGGCACGCCCAGGCCGATCGCCGACTCGAACCAGCTCCAGCGCAGCGCGACCATTCCCAGCGCGGAGGTGGGCGGCGTCGCCTCCGGTTGCTCCGAGGCTGCCGCGGACGCGGACGCTGGCGCTGGCGCTGGCGCTGGCGCTGGCGAGGATGCGTCCGATGCCATCGCCGCGGGCGTGGATACCTGCCGCCGTACCCACGGCACCGGCGCCCAGTCCTTGGCCTGGCGCAGCTCCAGCACCGGCGCCATCGCCTGCGCGGCGTAGGCCCAGGGATGGAAGTCGGGATAGGCCGGCGCGAGCGCGCAGCGGGCCCAGTTGCCGCCGCGCTCGGGCCGGCAGTGCGCGAACTCCGCGGCCGACAGCACCTTGTCGTCGGTGGGTGCCATGACGCCGGCGTCGGCGGCGAACTCGAACAGCACGCCCGAGACCGCCCAGACGGCCGGCACGAGCCACAGCAGCCGCAGCGGGCGGTAGCCGAAGCGCACCGACACGTCCCACAGCGCGCGCAGCAGGCGCACGGGGCCGCGCTCGCCGGCGTGCTGGGCGCGCTCCTTGGCGATGGCGACGTCCTCGGCCTCGCGGTGGCAGCCGGCCTGCCGCAGGGCGAGGATCGCCTGGTCCCAGGGCTGCGGCTTGAAGCCGCGGGCGGTCG
>DASVLN010000307.1:0-1661 GCA_036384855.1 Burkholderiaceae bacterium
ACACCATTTCGGAGACGCGCAGCAGCACGCGCTCGAGCGCGGCGACGTCGGCCGCGCTCGCGCCCCGCCACTCGCCCAGCGTGCGCGCGACGCGCGCGCGCTCGACGAGCCGGCGCGCGAGGAACTGGTTGAGCGGCGGCAGCTCCATCGCGCGGTCGGCGATCAGCTCGATCATCACGCCGCCCGCGCCGAACACGATGACCGGACCGAACGGGTCGTCGGTGACGACGCCCACCGACACCTCGCGCCCGCGCCGCGCCCGCGCCATCTTCTGCACGGTCACGCCGTTGATCGCGGCGTCGGGCGCGAGGCGGCGCACGCGCTCGATCATGTCGACGTAGGTGTCGCGCGCGCTCGCGCCGCTCATCACGTTGAGCGCGACGCCCTGGACGTCGGACTTGTGCACGATGTCGGGCGAGTCGATCTTGAGCGCGACTGGGAAGCCCAGCTGCGTCGCGATCATCATCGCCTCGGTCGGCGAGCGGGCGAGCAGCGTCTGCGTCACCGGCACGTGGAAGGCCGACAGCAGCGTCTTCGACTCCATCTCGGTGAGCACCTTGCGGCGCTCGGCCAGCACGCTCTCGACCAGCAGGCGCGCGCCCTCGAGGTCGGGCTCGGCAAGCGCCGACAGCGGCGGCGGCGTCTGCTGCAGCAGGCGCTGGTTCTGGTAGAAGGTCGCGATGTTGCCGAAGGCGCCGACGGCAGCCTCGGGCGTGCGGAAGCTCGCGACGCCGCCGTCGTTGAGCAGCGTGCGCGCCGCCGCGACGGTGGCGTCGCCCATCCAGCACGCGAGCAGCGGCTTGTGCAGCTGCGGCAGCACCGCGGCCACGCCGCTCGCCGCGGCCACCGGATCGCCGCCCGCCTTGGGCGAGTGGATGGCGAGCATGCCGTCGACCCCGGGATCCGCGTTGGCGGCGCGGATGGCGGCGGCGTAGTGCTCGGGCGTCGCGTCCTCGGACAGGTCGACGAGATCGGCCACCGACGCGCACTCGGCCAGCTGCGGCTTGAGCGCCTCGGCCGCGGCCGGCGACAGCTTGCCCAGCTCGAGCCCGATCCGGTTGGCCCAGTCGGCCGCGAGCACGCCGGGGCCGCCGCCGTTGGTGACGATGGCCAGGCGCGGCCCGACCGGCCGATAGCGCGACGCCAGGCACTTCGCCGCCGAGAACAGCTCGACGAACGAGCGCACCCGCACCGCACCCGCGCGCCGCAGCGCGGCGTCGAAGACCTCGTCGCTGCCGACGCTCGCGGCGCTGTGGGTCTGCGCGGCCTCGGTGCCGGCGCGCTCGCGGCCGGCCTTGAGCACGACCACCGGCTTGGCGATCGCGGCCGAGCGCAGCGCGCTCATGAAGCGGCGCGCGCCCGTGATGCCCTCGAGGTGCACGAGGATGCTCTGGGTCTGCGGGTCGTGGGCGAGGTAGTCGAGCACCTGGGCGACGTCGATCTCGGTATGCGGCCCGACCGCGGCGATGAGCGAGAAGCCGACGGCGTTCGTGCGCGCCCAGTCCAGCATCGCCGCCGTCAGCGCGCCCGACTGGCACACCACGCCCAGCGACCCCGCACGCGCGAGCGGCCCGGCGGCGCTCGCGTTGAGCCCGCGCCGCGGCCGCTGGAAGCCGAGGCTGTTGGGGCCGAGCAGGCGCATGTTCTCGCGCCGCGCGATG
>DASVLN010000308.1:0-1551 GCA_036384855.1 Burkholderiaceae bacterium
GGCCGCCCCAGGCGCCGGCGCGCGGCTCGCCTGCAGCGATCCCGACGACCAGAAGTTCATCGACCTCGCGATCGCCGCGCGAGCCGATGTGCTCGTGACCCGCGACAAGGCCCTGCTGAAGCTCGCGCGGCGCGCCGCGGAGCGCCATGGCGTGCGCGTCTGCCGGCCGCCCGAATGGTCGCGGCTGGCGGCCGGCGAACCCGGTCAGTCAGCGTCGGCGTGCCAGTCGGGGATGCCGAAATCCTGGCGGCCGAGCAGGGTGTAGAAGATGCCGACCTGCCCCAGCGTCTGCTTGCGCTCGGCGCCGCCCGCGAACGCGGCGCTGCGGTGCGACCAGGCGTAGGTCATGCCGATCGCGTGCGGCCCCGCGAGGCGCCAGGTGAACGCCGACTCGATGCGCGAGATGTCGTCGCGCCCCGCCCCGCGGTTGGCGATCCGGCCGAGCGACACGAGGCGCGCGGCGACGTCGACGGCAGCGCGCTGCGCCACGACCAGGCGCAGGTTTCCCGACGCGCGCGGCGCCATGCCGTAGTGGTATTCCTTGGAGTCGACGTCGCGCAGCGTCGTGCTGGCCGCCGAATAGCCGACCCCGCCCAGCACCGAGCCCTGCAGCGCGAACGCCGGCGCGATGCGCCACTGCAGCGTGGTGCCGATCGAGACGCCGGTGCTCGAGACGTGGAAGATCTGCGGCGAGAGGTACTCGTAGTTGCCGTACAGGCCCGCGACCCCGCGCACCGCGTCGCCGAGCGCGTAGCGGTCGCCCAGCAGCAGGCCGTTGGACGTGAGGTTCTCGACACCGTTGGCGCTGGACAACTGCAACTCGAAGTCGAAATAGTCGAACGGCCGGTCGTAGCGGTAGCCCGGCTTGCCGGGAAGGCCGTAGTCCATCGCGTAGTCGACCTCCGCCGTCTCGCGGTGATAAGGCTCGCTCGCGTCGAACTGGGTCTGCGTCGCGCGCGCGGCACCGACGCGCAGCCGGCTGTAGTAGGCCGGGTCGTGGTCGTCGAATTCGCCGCCGTACGCCGAGCCGAACGCCCAGCGGTTGGCACCCGCCGCGGGCGAGATCGCCGCCGCCAGCCAGGGCCGCCACGACGGCGGCAGGCTGCTGTGGTCGGCGACGAGGTGCGACATGCGGAACAGCGGCTCGCCGAGGAAGCTGCCGGCGATGCCGCTGGCCACCTGGTCGTTGCGGGACGGCGGCGTCTTCTCGCCGGTGATCTCCCACCAGACGCTGCCACCGAAGGTCAGCGCGGAGGCCTGCCAGTAGTCCAGCCCCATGCTGCGGCCGATGTTGTGGTAGATCGAGCCCTGGTACGGATGGCCGAACTGGTTGATCTGGAACGGATCGCTGTCGGTCACCCACGGGCCGCGCAGGTTGTGCTCGATCGAGTGGAAGCTCACGTCGTAGTCGTGCGAGCGGCTGAAGGCGCGGTCGAGGTTGCTGAGCGCGAGGTCGAAGCCGATCACCTCGAGCACCGCGCCGCCGACGCTGCGGCGCGGAAGGACGGGCGGCGAATCCGGCGCGACAGGCGCGACGGCGGCGGCGCCCGT
>DASVLN010000309.1:0-2450 GCA_036384855.1 Burkholderiaceae bacterium
TCCGCTGGGCGCTCACCCACGGCGCGGCGCAGGCGCAGGCCCTCGCCTACGTCGCATTGCCCGCGGCGGCGGTGCGGCTGGTGGAGCAATCGCTGCCCGCGGCTCCCTGAGCGGGTCGCGGCCGGGCGCGAACCGCGGCCCGGCGCGGGCGCGTCAGGCCGTCTTCGCCGCCGCGATGCCCAGCTCCGCCATCATGCGCTCGCGCATCACGAACTTCTGCGCCTTGCCGGTGACGGTCATCGGCAGCTCGTCGACGAAGCGCACGTAGCGCGGGATCTTGTAGTGCGCGATCTGGTCGCGGCAGAAGTCGCGGATCTCGTCCTCGGTCGCGGACTCGCCCGGCTTCAGCACGATCCACGCGCAGACCTCCTCGCCGTACTTGGCGTCGGGCACGCCGAACACCTGCACCGACTGCACCTTCGGATGGCGGAACAGGAACTCCTCGATCTCGCGCGGATAGACGTTCTCGCCGCCGCGGATCAGCATGTCCTTCACGCGCCCGACGATGTTGCAGTAGCCCTCCTCGTCGATCGTCGCGAGGTCGCCGGTGTGCATCCAGCCGTCGACCACGGCCTCGCGGGTGCGCGCCTCGTCGCCCCAGTAGCCGAGCATCACCGAGTAGCCGCGCGTGCACAGCTCGCCCTTCTCGCCGACCGGCACCGTGTTGCCGTCGGCGTCGACGATGCGGCATTCCAGGTGCGGCTGCACGCGACCGACCGTGGAGACCCGGCGCTCGAGCGGGTCGGTGGTCGAGCTCTGGAACGACACCGGGCTGGTCTCGGTCATGCCGTAGGCGATCGTCACCTGTTCCATGTGCATCTTCGAGACGACCTGCTTCATGGTCTCGATCGGGCACGGCGAGCCGGCCATGATGCCGGTGCGCAGCGAGCCGAGGTCGAACTCCGCGAAGCGCGGATGCGCGAGCTCGGCGATGAACATCGTCGGCACGCCGTGCAGCGCGGTGCAGCGCTCCTCGGCGACGGCCGCGAGCGCCGCCCCGGGCTCGAAGGCTTCGCCCGGGAACACCATCGTCGCGCCCGTGGACACCGAGGCCAGCACCGCCAGCACCATGCCGAAGCAGTGGTACAGCGGCACGGGAATGCACAGCGAGTCGCGCTCGCTGAAGTCCATCGCCATCGCGATGAAGCGCCCGTTGTTGACGACGTTGCGGTGCGTGAGCGTGGCGCCCTTGGGATTGCCCGTCGTGCCGCTCGTGAACTGGATGTTGATCGGCTCCTCGCAGGACGTCGGCGCCGCCTCGACCGGCTCCGCGCGGCCGCGGGCCAGCACGTCCCCGTAGGCCAGCATGCCCTCGGTGCGCCCGTTGCCCATGCGGATCACGTGCTGCAGGTCCGGCAGCTCGGGGCGCACCTTCTGCAGCATGGCCAGGTAGTCCGAGGTCTTGAGCCTCTCGGCCGAGATCACCGCGCGACAGCCCGAGACCTTCAGCGCGTACGTCAGCTCCGACAACCGGTACGCCGGGTTGATGTTGACCAGGATCATGCCCATGCGCGCGGTCGCGAACTGGGTCACGAGCCATTCGTGGCGGTTGGGCGACCAGATGCCCACGCGGTCGCCCTTGGACAGCCCCAGCGCGGCCAGGCCCGAGGCGAGCGCCTCGACCTCGGCCAGGAATTCGCGCCACGTCCAGCGCACGCCCTGCTCGCGGAAGACGACGGCGGGGCGGTCGGGAAAGCGCGCGACGGTGTCGGCGAGCAGGCGGTGGATCGTCGCGTCCGACAGCGGCAGGTCGGTGCGGCCGGTCACGTGCGACAGGCCGTTGCGCGGGCGGATGCCGGCTTCGGCGGCGGGGAGGGTGGGGCTCATCGTCTCGTCTCCAGGTCGCGCTTCCTCGGAAACGGGAAGCTCGCCGGCGATGATGATGCCCCAACCGAACACGAAACTGACGCCGGGCAGACCCGCCCCGCCGCCGCTTCAGAACCAGTGCATGTAGCGCACCTGCACCCAGTTCTGGCCCGGGTTGGGATGCTTGTAGCCGCCGTTGGAGTAGTGCTCCGCGCGCAGCTCGATCTCGTCGCGGCCCCCGTCGCCGAACTTGCGGCCGATGCCGAGGTGGTCGCCGAAGTTGTACTCGCTGCCGAAGACGCGCCGGTCGCTGCGATAGCGGGGGAAGATGACGTCGGCGCCGATGCCGATCTCGCCGTACCAGTGCTGCCACCACGAGGGCGCGTAGCGGATCACCGGCGTGATGCCCAGCTGCGTCGAGCAGGCCTCCAGATGGCCGCCGGGATGCTTGCGGCACGTCCATTCGCCGCCCGACAGCTCGAGGTAGCCGCTCGCGTTGCCGGCGCCCCACTTCGACGGCTGCAGCCACGTCACCGCCGTGCCGACCACCACCGAGTAGCTGTCATCCGCCTTGCCGCCCTCGACGAAGACGCCGTAGGGCGAGACCAGCTCCTCGGCGCCGGCCGGCGCGGCGAGCGCGGCCG
>DASVLN010000310.1:0-3383 GCA_036384855.1 Burkholderiaceae bacterium
GCCCGATGCGGTGGCCGCGCTCCTCGCGCCGCATCCCCGCCGCGACGCGCTGCCCGACGCCACCTGGCACTGGCTCGCCGGCGCGCCCGCCAGGGGCCCGACGCGCGACGTCGTCGTCCTCGGCGATCCGCGCTATCCGCCGCTGCTTCTGGAGACGGCCGATCCTCCCCTGATGCTGTACACCCTCGGTCGCGTCGACCTGCTGCGCGCCTCCGCGCTCGCGATCGTCGGCAGCCGCACGGCGACGCCGCAGGGGCTCGAGACGGCGCACGCCTTCGCGCAGCAGCTCAGCGAGCTCGGGCTGACGATCGTCTCGGGGCTCGCGCTGGGCGTCGACGCGGCCGCGCACGAGGGCGGCCTCGCCGGCGCGGGGCGTACCGTCGCGTTCGTCGGCACGGGCATCGACCAGGTCTATCCCGCCGAGAACGCGGCGCTGGCGCGGCGCATCGCCGCCGAAGGCCTGGTCGCGAGCGAGTATCCGCTGGGCATGCCGCCCATCGCGGCCAACTTCCCCCGTCGCAACCGCTTGATCGCGGGGACGGCGCAGGGCACGCTGGTCGTGGAGGCCGCCCTGAAGTCGGGCTCGCTGATCACGGCGCGCATGGCGCTGGAGGCCGGCCGCGAGGTGTTCGCGATCCCGGGATCGATCCACTCGCAGCAGGCCTACGGCTGCCATCGCTTGATCCAGCAGGGCGCCAAGCTGGTCGGCGCGGTCGAGGACATCCTGCAGGAGCTGCGCCTGCCCGGCCAAGGCGCTCCGCGGGCGCGCATGTGGCGACCCCCGACGGCCGGAGACCCCTCGGCGGGATCGGACGACGGCGCGCCGGCCCCGGTACCGACCGCGGCCGCCATCCCCGGCGCGCTCGGCGAGGCGCTCGGCTACGACCCGGTGACCTTCGACGCGCTGGCCGCCCGCACCGGCCTGCCGAGCGAGCGCCTGGCCGCGGAGCTGCTGTCGCTGGAACTCGCGGGCGCGGTGCAGCGCTTGCCCGGCGGGTTGTTCCAGCGCCGGGGCCTCGCTTGAGGGCGGCCCCGCACTGTCGAGCGGCCGGACTGCCGGTCGAGAAGCGGGGGCGGCCGCGTTTGCAGGATGCGTGCCCACCTACGCCCGTCGAGCAAGAAAACCGCGGCTTCCGAAGGACGATTTCACAAAGGTCCAACAGGGGTCGTCTACCCCGCCTGTTCGCGCGTGCCGTGCCAGGGCGCTGGGGTATAGTCGCCTCCATATGTTCGACGTCCTTGTCTACCTGTACGAAAACTACTGGCGACCGGACGCTTGTCCCGACCATGACCAGTTGTCGCGCAAGCTGACCGCCGTCGGTTTCGAGTCGGACGAGATCCAGGAAGCCCTGCACTGGCTGGACGGCCTGGCAGACACCGCCCAGGGCTACACCGGCGAGCAATCCGCGGACGCCATCCGCCTGTATTCGCCGCGCGAGATCGAGCAACTCGGCGAAACCTCGCTCGGCTTCGTGAGCTTCCTGGAGTCGGCGGGCGTGCTGCCCCCGCCGATGCGCGAGATGGTGGTCGACCGCGCGATGGCCGCAGGCGGCAATCCGCTCGCCCTGGACGACATGAAGGTCATCATCCTGATGGTCTTCTGGAGCCTGGGCGAAGAGCCGGACGCGCTGATCCTCGACGAGCTCTTCGTCGCGCCGGAAGACCGCCTGATCCACTGACCCTTCGACGCGCCCCCGCGCCCCGAAACGACGACGGCTCCCGCGGGAGCCGTTTTCCATGGCTGCGCGGCAGAGGCGATGCCCGCTCGCACGCGATCGCTAGTGCAGCTTCTGTGGATCCGCGTTGATCTTGTCGATCGCGCTGCGCGTCGCGGCGATGGTGAGGGTCTCGTCCTGGGCGGGCGTGAGCAGGTGCGCCTGCAGGAAGGCGGCGAGCCGCCGGCGCTGGAACAGCACGCAGCGTCCGTTGGCCGAGACGAACAGCGACAGCTGCCGGTGCAGCCCCTGCCAGACGAGCTGCACGGGCTCGGTGCGCTCGCGGTACTCGAGCATGTACCAGGCGCCGACCATCATCTCGTCGCTTGCCTTCAAGGCGGCGGGCGACGGCGTGGTCCCCCCTTCCGAGACGACCTCGAGATCGTCCGAGTCATGGCCCGACAGGTCGAGCGCGAACGAATCGTCGATCTCGAAGTCGGCATCGGGCAGGATCTCGTCGAGCGCCTCGAGCCGGCCCTTCAGGCGGGCGAGCTGGTCGGGGTCGATCGTGGCCGAGCGCGCGGCGAACGCGGCGGTCAACGCGACGTTGAGGGTGCGCAGCGAGCTCTCCTGCTTCTCGGCCTGGAGCCCGCCGACCAGCATGCCCTGGCGCAGCGCCGCCAGCAGCGGGCCCAGGCGGCGGATGACCTCGGCGCGCTCCTCGCGCGTCGTCTTGGCGCTGGCGATCCACACGAGCTCGAGCGCCGCCTCGCGCACCGAGCGCGTCTCGTCGCTCTGCGCGCCGTGGCGCATCGTCGTCGTGGCGAGCACGTCGGCCCAGACCTGGAAGAGGAAGTCGCGCACGCCGTCCTGCACGGGTACGCCGTCCAGCAGCTTGCGCAGCTCGATCGTGTACTGGATCGCGAGCGTCTCGCGCTGCTCGACCTGGCTCGCGAGCGAGACGCCCTTGCGCGTGATCTCGTTGTGATCGCGGAAATAGCGCTCGAGGAAGCGCTCGAACTCCACCAGCACCGTCTGGAAGACCTTGCGGCCGGTCTCCGGGAAGGCCTCGACCACCTGCACGACGCGCGCGATCTCGGCCTCGATCTCCGGCAGCGCGCCCTGCGGCGCGGCGTCGAAGCCCATCACGCAGGCGCCCATGCGGTCGATCAGCCGGCGCGCGGGATGCTGGGCCGAGGAGAAGAAGTCCGGCTCGCTGATCGCCACCCGCAGCACGGGCATCTGCAGGCGCGCGAACCAGACGCGCACCGACGCGGGGATGCGCTCCTCGGTGAGGATGCTCTGGAACATCATCGCGACGACCTCGATCGTCGCGCGCTCGGTCGGCGTGCTGGCGGCCTGCTTGACCGCCTGCTTCTGCACGCGCAGCGCCTCGATCATCTCGGCGGGCGCGAGGCTGCTGCCCTCCTGGATCTTCGCCTCGACGCGCTCGACGAACACGCGCTGCGCCGACGCCAGCGCGCCCTGCAGCGTGCCCGAGGGCGCGACGTTGCGCGTCGTGTTCATGAAGCCGTGGACGTGCTTCTCCATCGTGCGGCCGAAGCGCAGCAGCGTGGCATCGGCCTCGCTTGTGCGGTTCTCGCCGCCGTAGCCGGTGCCCGGGCCCTGGCGGCCGCCGCGGCCGTAGCCGGTGCCGTAGCCCCCGCCGCCGTAGCCGGTGCCGCCGCCATAGCCGGTCGGGGCGCCGGCGGCACCGCCGTATCCGCC
>DASVLN010000311.1:0-1734 GCA_036384855.1 Burkholderiaceae bacterium
TCGGCACGCCGCGCGCGACGACCGGGGCAGGAAGGATTCATGCGGGGCATTGTCGATGAAGGACAATGCGGGCCGGGCGCGCCGCCAGCGATGCGCCGCCGCGCCCTCGCCCGACGGCGCGCGAAGAGATCCAGCCTCCTGCCATGACCTTCACCGTCACCCTCCATCCCGCCGAGCGGGCCTTCGACGTCGCGCGCGACGAGACCATCCTCTCGGCGGCGATCCGCGCGGGCGTGGGCATGCCCTACGGCTGCCGCGACGGCGCCTGCGGATCGTGCAAGAGCCGGCTCAAGGAAGGCCGCGTGATCCACGGCGCGCACCAGCACAAGGCGCTGTCCGAGGCCGAGGAGGCCGAGGGCTTCATCCTCACCTGCTGCGCGACGCCGCAGACCGACTGCACGGTCGAGGCGCGCGTCGTCGCCGGCGCCGGCGAGTACCCGATCACCAAGCTGCCCGGCCGCGTGCTGAGCCTCGTGAAGCCGCGTCCGGACGTCGCCATCGTGCGCATCCAGCTGCCGGCCAACCAGGCGTTCCGCTACCGCGCCGGCCAGTACGTGGAGTTCATCCTGCGCGACGGCGCGCGCCGCAGCTACTCGATGGCCAACGCGCCGCACAACCTCGGCACGCCGCCGGCCATCGAGCTCCACCTGCGCCACATGCCGGGCGGCAAGTTCACCGACCACGTCTTCGGCGCGATGAAGGAGAAGGACATCCTGCGCATGGAAGGCCCGTTCGGCAGCTTCTTCCTGCGCGAGGAGAGCGACCGGCCTGTCGTGCTGCTCGCCTCCGGCACGGGCTTCGCGCCGATCAAGGCGCTCGTCGAGCAGATGCACCACCTGGGCAGCATCCGGCCCGTGCGGCTGTACTGGGGCGCGCGCCGGCCGGCCGACCTCTACCTGCACGAGTGGCTGGACACCGCGCGCACGCTGCTGCCGCAGCTCGAATGCGTGCCGGTCGTCTCCGACGCGCTGCCCGAGGACGGCTGGACCGGCCGCACCGGCTTCGTCCACGAGGCGGTGATGGCCGACCTGCCCGACCTCTCGGGCCACCAGGTCTATGCCTGCGGCGCGCCGGTCATGGTGGAGTCGGCCAGGCGGGACTTCATCGCCCGCTGCGCCCTGCCCGAGGCCGAGTTCTACGCCGACAGCTTCACCTCCGAGGCCGACAAGCACGGCGACTGAGCGCCGTCCCCGCGCGCCCGTGGCCGACGCGCGCGGCCGCGGCGCGCGGTGCGCGCACGCCGCATCCTCCCAACCCGATGCTCTGGCTGTCGCCTGTCCACCAAGTGGTGTGGTCGCTGCTGATCGGCGCCGCCACCTTCGCCGTCGCGTCGCTGTGGCCGGTGTCGGCCTGGGCCTGCGCGCGGCTGCGCGTCGGCTGGTTCATGCTCGCCGCCGCCGTCACCGGCGCCTGCGTGGCGCTCGACCTGCAGGCCGCCCGCATCGACGTCGGCATCGACGTGTCGCGCTGGGTCGCCTACGGCTTCGGCGCGAGCTGGATCGTCCTGCCGCTGTACCTCGCCTTCCCGGCGGCGGTGTGCATCGCCTCGGCGCAGTCGCTGCGGCTGGCGGGCGTGTCGCCGCGCGTCGCGCGCACGCTGGCGTTGACGGTCGCGGCGATGGCCGTCGTCGTCGCGCCGTTCGCGGCGATCGGGGCGGCGTGCCAGCTGACCAACGAGTGCTTCTGAGCCTCGCAGGGTCGCGCAGGCGACGGGTCCGCGTCCCGCCGGTCGCG
>DASVLN010000312.1:0-2055 GCA_036384855.1 Burkholderiaceae bacterium
GCGCGGTGCACAGCGCGACCTCGGCGGCGGCGCCCGCGACGATCTCGACCCGCCGCCCGCCCGGCACGTACAGCGCGGCGGGCGGGGCGTCGTCGAAGACGTCGGCGCGGTTACCCAGTGCCGTATACGCGACGCCGTCGACGCGCGCGTCGACGCTGCCGCCCAGGACGACCACGCACAGCTCGCGGTCGCCGGTCTCCAGGGCCTCCGCCTCGCCCGCCGCCAGGCGCAGCGCGCGGAAGCCGACGTGCGCCCAGCCGGCCTGCTCGGGCGTGACCGACACGATCTCGCGCCCGCGCGGGTTCGCCTTGCGCTGCAGCGGGCTCGTCATCACGCGGCCTTCTCGCCGCGGGCGCCGCGGGCGTCCCCGGCGTCCCCGGCGTCGAGGCGGTCGACGATCGCGCGCAGCGTGTCGTAGCCCTTCTTCGCGTACTGGTAGCTCGGCGCGACGGCGGGATCCTGCTCCGCCTCGACCACCAGCCAGCCCTCGTAGCCGGCGCCGTGCAGCAGCGTGAGCACGGCGTCGAAGTCGATCACGCCGTCGCCGGGGACGGTGAACGTGCCGTTGATGACGCCGGTAAGGAAGCTCCAGCCGTCGTTGCGCGCGCTGCGCACGACCTGCGGGCGCACGTCCTTGCAATGCACGTGCACGACGCGCGCGAGGTGCTTCCTCAGCTGCGCGGCGACGTCGGTGGCGCCGCCGTAGTAGGCGTGGCCGGTGTCGAACAGCAGGCCGACGTCGGGGCCGGTCAGCTGCATCAGGCGGTCGACGTCCTCGGGCGACTCGACGTACGCGCCCATGTGGTGGTGGTACGCGAGCGTCAGGCCGTAGGCGTCCTTGAGGTGGCGCCCGAACTGCTCCAGCCGCTGCGCGTAGCCCGACCAGTGCGCGTCGCTGGCGAAGCGCGGCCGGCGCGACAGCGGCGTCGAGATCTGCCCCTGGATCGAGCCGGCGACCTCGCCGTACACCACGACCTTGCAGCCGTTGGCGGCGAGCTTGGACATGTGCGCGCCGCACGCGGCGATCTCGCTTTCCAGCAGGCCTTCCGCGAGACGCCCCGAGTACCAGCCGCTGACGCACGCGACGCCGTACTCGGCCAGCTTGGCCTTGAGCGCCTGCGCATCCTTGGGAAACTTGTTGCCGAGCTCGAAGCCCTCGTAGCCGATCTCCGCGCCTTCGCGCAGCGCGGTCTCGAGCGGCGTGTCGCCGCCGAGCTCGGGCAGGTCGTCGTTGCTCCAGGAGATCGGGTTGATGCCGATGCGGACGTTCCAGGTCATGGTGGGGGCTCTCTCCAGTCGTCGAAGGGGATGTCAGGGCCGCTGCGCGCGCTTGGCGTCCAGGGCGGCCGCCGCGGCGGCGCCGACCTCGGGTCGCGCGGAAACCCCGGGGATGCCGACCTCCCACCACGCGCCGCCGTCGTCGGTGGTGCGTGCGTGGGTGGTGTCGATGACGATCACCTGCGTCGTCGTCGCGGCGCGGGCCTCGGCCAGCGCCGCGCGCAGCTCGGCGAGGTCGCGCACGTGGCGGGCGCCGGCGCCCATCGCCGCGGCGTGGGCGGCGAAGTCGACCCGCACGTCGGTGCCGCCTTCGGGCACGCAGTCCTCGAGGAGGTTGTTGAAGCTCGCGCCGCCGCAGGCCTGCTGCAGGCGCTGGATGCAGCCGTAGCCGCGGTTGTCGAGGACGACCACGACCAGCTTCAGCCCCAGCATGACCGAAGTCGCGATCTCGGAGTTCATCATCAGGTACGAGCCGTCGCCCACGGTGACGACGACCTCGCGCTCCGGCTGCGCGAGCTTCACGCCCAGGCCGCCCGCGATCTCGTAGCCCATGCAGGAGTAGCCATACTCCACGTGGTATCCGCCGGGCACCGACGTGCGCCAGAGCTTGTGCAGCTCCGCGGGCAGCGTGCCGGCGGCGCAGACGACGATGTCGTTCGCGGGCGAGTCGGCAGCCGAGTCACGGATCGCCCCGATCACGTCGGCGTCGTAGGGCAGGGCGTCGGCGCGCGGCGCGGTCGTCAGCTCGGTGACGCGCGCGTTCCACGCGCTCGCGGC
>DASVLN010000313.1:0-2433 GCA_036384855.1 Burkholderiaceae bacterium
CGCATCAGCACGCCGGTGCGCGGGGGGGGCCCGTCGGCCGCGTGGCGGTGGTGCGGCAGGGCGCGCGTCATGCCGGCGCCTGCGTGCACGGCTCGAGCAGTCCGGCCTCGGCGACGTGCCGCACGACTTCCGCGGGCGCGATCTCGGCGAGGGTGGGTGCCTGGATCATCGCCAGGTGCGCGGGGTCGTGCTCCAGCGGCGGGCGCGGGCCGAGGATCACCCAGGTGCGCGTGCCCACCGCGGCGGCGATGTTGGCGGCGCCGGTGTCGTTGCCGATGCAGGTCTGCGCGAGCGACAGCGCGGCGACGCTGTCGGCCACGGTGCCGTCCGTGATCGCGTCGACGCGGGCGCGCAGCGGCGGCGCGATCCGCGCGAGGATGGCCTGCGCCAGCGGTCGTTCGGCCGGGCCGGCCAGCATCACGACGCCCTGGCCGCGCGCGGCGAGCAGCCCGCACAGCGCGACGAAGTTGTCCTCACCCCATTGCTTGTACGGCTCCGACGCGCCGATCGCGATGGCGTGCAGCGGCCGCGGCAGCGGCGCGAGGCGGGCGCGCATGCGCTCCAGCGCGTCGGGCCGCACCGAGATCCGCGGCACGATGGGCGCGTCGCACCAGCCCTGGGCGATGGCGAAGGTCGTCGCGTCCTTGTAGCCGGCGACGGCCGGGCCGTCGTACATCGTGATCCACGGCGACTTCGTGAGCATGCGCCGCTGCAGCCAGGTCGCGCCGTAGCCGATGCGCACCGGGATCCCCGCGCGCCAGCACGCGATCACGCCGCGGCCCGGGTGGTCGGAGAACAGCACCATGCGCTCGAGCTTCTTCGGCACGAGCTCGGCCCCGAAGCGCAGCGGCCCGAGCAGGCCGCTGTGGCGGCCCCGGCGGCGCTCGCTGCGGCGCGGGCGGCGGTCGAAGTCGATCACCTCGCGCAGCCAGGGCTCGTGGCCGAGCAGGTCGCGCGCCATCACCGTCGGCGGCGCGATCAGCGTGACCTGGCCGTCGCGGCTGGTCTCGGCGATGCGGCGGAAGTACTGGGCGTGCCAGACGAGGTCGCCCATGCCATTGAGCTGCATGATCACGGCGGTGCGCGGGCGGTCGTCGAGGGCGGGCGAGGGCGTGGGCGAGTGCGTGGTCAAGGTCGTGCGAGTGGCGATGCCGGCGTCACCGGCAAGTGTGGAGGGACGGAGGCAGGCGCGGTAGCGGGCCGACCCGCGCACCGCCACGGCTTCAGGCCGCCGACAGCGCGTGCGGCGCGACGTCCGCGGGCCGGATCTCGTCCAGGCTCGGCGCGGCGATCATGCGCAGCGTGCGGGGATCGTGCTCCAGCGGCGGCCGCGGCCCGAGGACGACCCAGGTCGGCGTGCCCACCGCGGCGGCGATGTTGCAGGCGCCGGTGTCGTTGCCGATGCAGGTACGGGCGAGCGACATCGCCGCCACCGTGTCGCCCACGGTGCCGTCGGTCATCGCCAGCACGCGCGGCCGCAGCGCCGGCTCCAGGCGCCCCAGGATCGCCTGCGCCATCTCGCGCTCCGCCGGCCCGCCCACCAGGGCCACGCCGTGGCCGGCGCGCGCGATCTCGCTCGCGAGCGCGGCGAAGTTGTCCGTGCCCCACTGCTTGTACGGCTCCGACGAGCCGATCGACAGCGCGTGCAGCGGCCGCGGCAGCCCCGCGACGCGCGCCTGCACGCGCGCGAGCGCCTCCGGCCGCACCACCAGCGTCGGCACGATGGGCGCGGCCGCGAAGCCATGGGCGATCGCGAAGGCGGTGGCGTCCTTGTACGCGGTCACGGCGGGGCCCCGGTAGCGCCGGATCCATGGCCCGTGCGACAGCAGCCGGCGCTGCAGCCAGCTGGTGCCATAGCCCAGGCGCTCCGGGATGCCGGCGACCGCGGCCACCACCGCGCGGTTCGTGTGGTTGGTGAACAGCACGATGCGGTCGAAGCCGTGCCCGCGCAGCTCGCGGCCGAAGCGCCAGAGGCCGGGCACGCCCGCGTGCCGGCCCGCGCGCTCCTCGTGGCGGCGGGGATGGCGGTCGAAGTCGATCACCTCGCGCGCCCAGGGCTCGTGGCCGAGAAGTTCGCGCGCGAAGCAGGTCGGCGAGGCGATGACCGAGACCTGGCCGTCGCGGCTCGTCCGCGCGATTTCGCGGAAGTAGGGGATGTGCCAGACGAGGTCGCCCATGCCGACCCATTGGTGGAGCACGGCGGTACGCGGGCGATCATCGGCCGGACCCCTGGCGGGCGTCGGGCTCGTCATTGTTCCTCGATGCGCAGCGGCGGATAGCTGTCCCAGCTCAGGCAGCCCGGGCACTGCCAGAAGTGGCGCTGCGCCTCGAAGCCGCAGGCCGCGCAGCGGTAGCGCTGCAGCGGCTTGGCCGCGCGCGTCACGGCGGCGCGGACGTCGGCGAGCGAGCGCTCGGCCAGCGGCCCGACCGCCC
>DASVLN010000314.1:0-3084 GCA_036384855.1 Burkholderiaceae bacterium
CGGGCCGATCCGCCGGCCGCCGGCCCGCCGCGTCACACGCCGATGACCGGCGTGCCGCCCAGCGCGGCGCAGGCGCGGCGAAGGCGCTCGCCGGCCTCGTCGGCCACGGGCTTGACGTCGTTTCGTCCGACGAGGCCGACCATGGTCTGCGGGTCGAGGAAGCCCACCACGTGGCGTCCCGGTGCCTCCTCCCGCACGACGACGTTGCAGGGCAGCAGCAGGCCGATGTCGGGCTCGGCCGTCACGGCCTGGTGCGCCAGCGGCGGATTGCAGGCGCCGAGGATGCGGTAGGGCCGCATCTCGGCGCCGAGCTTGTCGCGCAGCGCGCGCTGCACGTCGATGTCGCTCAGCACGCCGAAGCCCTCGGCCTTCAGGGCTTGCGTCACCTGCTCGACGGCCGCGTCGAAGCTCGGGGCGGTGATCGTGGTCTTGAATCCGTACATGTGGCGCTCCTTGTCGTTGAGGGAGGACGGTCGCGCGGGCAGCCCGGAGGCTTCGCCCACGGGAAGCCCGCGGGGCTCAGGCGTGCTCGCGCAAGCGCGTGATGCCCAGGGCCTTGAGCACGTATTTCTCGTAGACCGGTTCGGACGAGCCGCTCTTCATCTTGCGGATGAAGTACTTCTCGAAGGCCACCTTCGCGTAGTGGACCCACTTGCCCTTCTTGAACCAGTTGACGTTGCGCGGCGGGATCTGCGGCAGTGCGACGAAGGCCGCGCCGGTGTCGCCCATGTCCGCGAGGCAGATCGCGTTCCAGCTCGCGCGGGCGGTCGCTGCCTGCCCGGCGATGTCGGCGGCGATGTTGTGCACGATCGCCGTGACCATGGTCTCGATCATGTAGCCGGTCTTGGGCGCGCCCGTGGGCACCGGCGTGGCCTCGACCGGCGGGATGGCCACGCACACGCCGGCCGCGAAGATGTTGCGGTAGGCCTTGCTGCGCTGGAACTCGTCGATCAGCACGAAGCCGCGCGGGTTGCACAGGCCCTCCACGCCGGCCACCGGATCCACGCCCTTGAAGGCCGGCAGCATCATCCCGTACCTGAACGGGAGCTGGTGCTCCCTCCTCGGCTGGCCGGCGTCGTCCGACTCGGTGACGAACATGGTGCCGTCGTCCACCTTCGTCACCCTGGCGTTGGTGATCCACTTGACGTCATGGTTGCGCAGCTCGCTCTCCAGCATGCTCTTGGAGTCGCCGACGCCACCCAGGCCGAGGTGGCCGATGTACGGCTCGGACGTCACGAAAGTGATGGGCACCCGGTGGCGCAGCTTGCGCTTCTGCAGGTCACGGCTGAAGATGAAGGCGAACTCGTAGGCGGGGCCGAAGCAGGAGGCGCCGGGCATCGCGCCGATGACCGCCGGCCCGGGCTCCTCGAGGAATGCCCGGTACCGGTTCCAGGCCTGCTCGGCATGGTCCACCGTGCAGATCGACTGCGTGAAGCCGCCCTGCGGGCCCGATCCGGGGACTTCCTCGAAGGCCAGCCGCGGCCCCGTCGCGATCACCAGGTAGTCGTAGGAAACACGCGTGCCGTCCTCCACCTCGACCGCGTTGCGGGCCGCATCGATGCGCCTGCAGGGCTGGGCGATGAAGTCGATGCCGCGGCGCTCGAGCGCGGGCCGGATCGGGAACGTGATGTCCTGGCGGTCTCGCCAGCCCACGGCGAGCCAGGGGTTGGACGGGACGAACTGGAAGTAGTCGACCGCGTTGACGACGGTGATCTTGTGTTCCTGCCCGAGCCGGTCGCGCAACTCGTAAGCTGCGGGCATGCCGCCGACGCCGGCACCCAGGATGACGATGTGCGCCATGGTTGACTCCTCGAATCGCGCGTGTTCAGGGATGCGGCAGCCACTGCGCGTTCAGTCGCTGCAACAGGGAATCGTCGAGTTCGCCGGCCGTGGCGGCCAGGCGCAGGCGGTCGAGCAGCAGGCGCACGCGGGCCTGCTGGAGGTTCAGTTCGGCGGCGGCCGCGTCGTTCTCGGCATTGAGCAGGTCCAGGGTCGTGCGGTCGCCGGCCTGCACGCCGGTGCGCGTGGCGTCGAGGCGGGCGCGGCTGGCCTCGAGCGACGCCTCCAGCGCCGCGCTCTGGCTGCGCCCCACGGCCAGGTCCAGCCATGCCGCGCGCGTCTGCTGCGCGGCCTGCTGCTGCGCCAATTCCTCGCCCGCCCGGGCCTCGTCGGCGAGCGCCTGCGTCTCGGTGGCGCGCGCGCTGCGCAGGCCGCCGGTATACAGCGGCACGCTGACCTGGATGCCGATCGCACGGTTGCTCGCCGTGTTGCCCGCGGCGCCGAAGTCGCCGCGGCCGTCGAGGTGCTCGCGGCCGATCTGCGCGACGATGTCCACGGTGGGCGAGAACGCGGCGCGGTCGGCGTCGGCCTGGGCCCGCGCCGCGTCGACGCGTGCCTGGGCCAGCGCGAGCATCGGGCTGTGCTGCGCGCTGCGCCCGATCCAGGTGGCGAGATCGGCCAGGTCGTCGACCGGTGGCGTGCGGCCGGGCAGCGCGAGGGCCTTCGCATCGAGCGTCAGGCCCGTCAGGTCGGCGAGCTCCTGCGTCTTGATCTCCAGCTCGGTCTCCACCGCCAGGCGTTGCGCCTTCAGCGCCTCGGCGCGCGCGGTGGCTTCGTGGACGTCGGTGATCGGCCGGTCGCCGATACGGAAGCGGTCCCGCGCTTCGACCAGGGCCTTGTCGACCACCGCCTGCTGCTGTATCGCCAGCCGCAGCTGCTCCGCGGCGAGCGCGGCGTCGAAGTAGGCCTGCGCGCTGCGCAGCACCAGGTCCTGCCCGGCGAGTTGCCATTGCGCTTCGGCCACCTGGGCCGCCACGTGCAGCCGCTGAGACTGCGCGCTGCGCTCGCGGCTGTAGACCGGCTGCCGCAGGCCCAGCGCATAGCCCGTCCGGGTGCCGCTGGTCACCGACGTGTCGAAGGCCACGCCGTCGCTCTGGCCGAGGCCGGGTGCCGAGAAGCGCGCACCGGTGGTGGAGGTTTCGCTGGCGGCCTTGGCCACGCTGCCCTCGAGCGCGATCGTCGGCCGCCACAACGCACCGGCCTGGGCGTCCCGGGCCTGGCCGGCCTGGTGCGCGGCGCGGGCGG
>DASVLN010000315.1:0-1817 GCA_036384855.1 Burkholderiaceae bacterium
CGGCACCGCGGCGATCCAGGTCGCCAGGGCGGCCGGCGCGCGCGTGATCGCGGCGGCCTCGACCGACGAGAAGTGCGCGCTGTGCCGCAGGCTGGGCGCGGACGAGGCGATCAACTACGCCGCCACGCCGTTGAAGGATGCGCTCAAGGCGCTGACGGCGGGGCGCGGCGTCGACGTCGTCTTCGACCCGGTCGGCGGCGCCTACGCCGAGCCCGCGCTGCGCGCGATCGCCTGGCGCGGGCGCTACCTCGTGATCGGCTTCGCCGACGGCCAGATCCCGGCGCTGCCGTGGAACCTGCCGCTGCTCAAGGGCGCGTCCATCGTCGGCGTGTTCTGGGGCGAGTTCGTGCGCCGCGAGCCCGAGGCCAACGCGCGCATGCTGGGCACGCTCGCGTCGCAGTACGCGCATGGCCTCCTCAAGCCGGTGATCGACGAGGTGCTGCCGCTGTCGCGCCTGCCCGAGGCCTACGCCCGCCTGGCCGGACGGCGGGTGCTGGGCAAGCTGGTGCTCGTGCCCGACGACCTGATGCCGGCCTGACGGCCCATTTGCGTGCACTTCCGCACGTACCCGCTTTCCGGACCGCGCGACAGGCTTGACCCGTCCCCCGAAACGGGGGATGCGGTTACACGCCCGTCTCGCTAGGATGCCTCCCAGTGCCGAGCCCCATGTCGGCACACCGCGCGCCAGAAGGAGCCTCCAGCCTCCCGCGCGACCGACACCAGGAAGGCAAAGGGGAACGGCATGGCAGTCAAGGTTCTGATCCTCGAGGACAACCCCGCGGCGCGGGATTTCCTCGGACGCGTGGTGCGCGAGAGCTTCAGCGACACCATCACCATCGTCGAGGCGGGCGACCTCGAGAGCGCGCGCCGGGCCGTGCGCATCGCCGGCGGCGCGCAGGGCTACCACGGCGTCGACCCGTTCAAGCTGATCCTGGTCGACCTGGAGCTGCCGGACGGCTCGGGGCTCGAGCTGCTCGAGGAGTTGCGCCAGTACCCCGCCACCAAGATCGTCACCACGCTGTACTCGGACGACGAGCACCTGTTCCCGGCGCTGCAGTCCGGCGCCGACGGCTACCTGCTCAAGGAGGACCGCTTCGAGCTGCTGGTCGAGGAGCTGCAGAAGATCGTCCGCGGGGAGCCGCCGCTGTCGCCGGCGATCGCGCGCCGGCTGCTGGGCCACTTCCGCATCAACCAGCGCACCGGCATGAACCGCCGCATCACCGACGAGGGCAACGGCGGCGCGATGCGCACCGCCATCGCCGGCCTGAGCACCGCGCTTGCGTTCACCGCGCCGGCGCCGGTGCCGGTGGAGATCGAGCCGCCGCTGGACCTGCCGGCGCTGACGCCGCGCGAGGTCGAGGTGCTGACCTTCCTCAGCAAGGGCTTCACGATCAAGGAGATCGCGGGGCTCATGTCGATCAAGTGGTTCACGGTGAACGACCACATCAAGTCGATCTACCGCAAGCTCAACGTCTCCAGCCGCGCGGAGGCCGCGGTGCTCGCGAGCAAGCAGGGGCTCGTCTGATCATGCGCCCTGCGCACGCGCGCAGCGCCGCGGCCGGCCGGGCCTCCGCAGCCGCCCCCACCTGACGTGCGCGCGCGCACGCCGTCCGGAACGACCGCGATGAGGCGCGGCACCATCAGGCCCATGGGTTGGCGGCGGCTGCTGCTGCTGCCGCTGGCGCTGCTCGCGTCGCTCGCGGTGGTGCTGCTCGCGCGGACGCTCGCGCAGGCGCCCGACCTCGACGCCCGCTGGCGCCTGGACGGCAGCGGCCACCTGCAGCTGATCGCCTCCGACGCGCCCGCGCTGCGCGCCG
>DASVLN010000316.1:0-15020 GCA_036384855.1 Burkholderiaceae bacterium
AGCTGGCCGCGCGACGCCACCACGGCCCGCGGCGCGGCCGGGTTCGCGCCTTCGTACTGCCGCACTCGCGGCGGCGGCTTCTTCCAGCTCATCGCACGACCTCGATGCGAACGCCCCACAGCGCGCGCGCCTGGGCGTACTCGTAGCGGACGACGTCTACCTCCCGATCGTCGACGCCGATCCACTTCGCGATGGCGTCGCGCACCGCCTTGCAGGCACCCTGCAGGTTGTCGGTGTCCAGCCCGTTGCCGGGCGCCGCGCGGGTGATGCGGATGACGCAGGGCAACGCCGGCTTCGGCCGGCCGGCGAGCGACCACCCGACCGCGTGGTGCTCCGCCTTCACCCGCCGAGCACGCGCCCAATGGTTTTCGCGGTCGTTCTGCCCACGTCCGAGCCTCATGCCCGGGATGTCGACGATCATGACGGCGCTCCCGCTAGAGGCAACGTTAGGCATTGACACCTCCAATGCCATTCATCGCACAGAAGGCGATGGCGTACTCGATGAGGCTCGAGCCGCGCTGCACCGACATCGCCGCAGAGCTCTCGCGAAGGTTGATCACTTCGCCCTCGATGCCCTCGACAACCTCGCACTCCTGCTGCGTCGCGATGGCGTGCCCGGAGATCAGGATCGCCTTCCACTGGGCACTCGTGCGGGCCTTCCCGCGGAAGGCGAGGCCGGATCGCTCCAGGTCGCTGCAGATCGCGTGGAACTTGGCGTTCTGGTCGAGGGAGCGGCGACGCGGCTTGATCGTCACCGCGTAGCCATCTGGGGCTTGGCGGATGGCCTCGATCGCATTGGCGCGCGCGATCGGGTGGACGAGTCGAAACGTGCGCTCCATGGTCAGGCACCCTCCTCTTCCATCGCGCGCTCGCGCAGCACAAGCGCCAGCGCGCGCGCCTCGGCCGGTGAGAGCTGCTCGGTGATCTCGCCGGCACGCGAGATGTTGATCCTGCCGTCGGCCCATACGCCGAACTGCGCACCGGTCGGCATCGGAATGTTCTCGTCGCGCATGTCGAACACGCTCGGCGGCCGCCGGCCGGCGCGGGGGGCTTCGTCGATGGAGTGCGCGCTGGCCGCGTCTTGGGCACCCATTCGGCGAGGGCCGAGGCGGTAGAAGTTGCGGTGGGCCTCGTGCTTGAGCTCGATGTATTCGTGGCGCACGGCGACCTCGAGCAGGCTTCGCACCGCGAACGGCGAGACGCACAGCAGCTCGGCCAGCTGAGTCGACGCGATCCAGCGCTCACCATAGCCTTCGAGGATCTCGATCGCGCGGCGCGGATGGCTGCCGGTCTTCGGTACGTAGGACTTCTTGGTCATGCGATCTTTCGACGAGGTTGGACTCGGGCGGCGTTGAGCGCGCGCGCACCGACATGAGCGTCATGCAGCCCCGGGAAGGCCGCGGCGACACGCTCCTGCGTGGACTTCTTCGCCTGGTCGGCCCGTTCGCGGGCCTGCGCATCCCGGCTCGGTGGCTCCGCACGCGGCTCCGTGAGCGACTGGCGCAACCGCAGCAGCGCCGCCTTCGCCTCCGCCGGCGCAGCCTGGGTCAGCGGCGTCAGCACGTCGCCGCGTGGCGCCGGCAGCGCGAGGGGGGCGTCTCCGGCCGCCGGCACCGGCAACCGCCCGGCGGCCTGTGCGGCCTCGATCGCGACGCGGCGTCCCTCCGGATCCATGCCCAGGCTGACCGACCAGGTGACGGGCCGGCGCACCGACCGCGCCTCGGCGACCAGGCGCTCGTAGGCCTCGCGGAACGCCATCCGTGCGCCGACCTCGTCACCGGCCAGCAGGATCGGACGGCACAGGCCCATCGCGCGGCTCGTCTCCTCCGTCCAGACGACAGTGGCAGCCTCGTCCTGGCAGCCGACGGCGGTGGCCCACGCCTCTTCGGCGCCCGGGCGGCCATCCGCGCGGTCGAGGCGCCCGATGATGTCGCTGGGCATGGGCAGGAAGCCCTTCGTGCTGGGGTCGCGGAGGTAGGCGTCCAACGCAGCCCGGATCGCGTCGAGCGAGTAGGCCTGCAGCGCGCGGAACCAGAGCGCCTTGCCGCCGCCGTTCAGCACTTGGCCCTTGAGGCTCCAGATGTCCGCGAGGTGCTGGGCGAAGGGGGCGAAGTCGGCTTCACGCATCGATCGTCTCCCCTGCCCCGAACAGGCGGCGTGCGGCTTCGGCGTCGGCGGCCGCATTCGCCGCGGCGAGATCCGCGTCGCTCGGGGAGCCGCGGCCGCGCGCGGGCGGCGCGCCGGCCGGCTTGGGATCGTCGCGATGCGCGATGGGGCTGCGGCA
Source organism: Burkholderiaceae bacterium (assembly GCA_036384855.1). Taxonomy (GTDB): domain Bacteria; phylum Pseudomonadota; class Gammaproteobacteria; order Burkholderiales; family Burkholderiaceae_C; genus Scleromatobacter. The sequence goes on from DASVLN010000316.1 coordinate 2,285, forward strand.
CCAGTTGCGCCAGGTCGCGAGCCAGTCGAGCTTCGTCGCGTCCTTGCCGGTCTTCGCGCGCCAGTGGTCGGCGAAGCGCTCGGCCTCGAGGCGCACCTTCTCGGGCGTCCACAGAGGGTAGGTCTCGATCGCCCAGACGCCCCACTCGCGAGGCAGCGTCCAGCCTTTGGGCAGCCGCTCACCGCGTGGAGCACGGGTTGTCCGCGGCTGGGCCGACGCGTCAGCGGCGGCGTCGGTGCGCGCGGCGCCGCCCAACATAGATTCTCCCTGTCCCTGTCCCTGTCCCTCTCTCTCTCCCTGTCCCTCTCCCTGTCCCTTGGAGCGCGTTTCCCCAACTTGTCCGCCTCCAGTCCCATCGTTGTCCCGAGTGACAGGCAGGCGCTGTCCCTGGGGACAATCTGCGGACAGCCATTCCTCGAAGGTGGGACGAGGCACGTTCGTCCCGTGGCGGTCGTTGTGCTTCTTGATGCGCGAGCACTCGGTGCGCCAGCGCTGATCGAGCTTCGCGTTCCAGGCCTCGACGACCTTCTCGCAGACCGTCGGGTGGTAGTAGCGGCCGTCGTCGCAGAGCACCCAGCCTCGCAGGACGTCGGCCTTGACCTTGTCCCATTTGGCCGGGTCGCACATGGCCTGATCGGCGAGCACGTCGTCGTCGTCCTCGAGCGAGCCGGCCGGCCGCTCGTGCCAGCAGGCCGTCCAGAGGTTGAGCATGTAGAAGGCCAGCGCCGGCGTGCGCTTGCAGATCAGCCAGGCCTTCGACCGGCGCAGGCGCGCCACTTCCAGCGGCATGAACGGGAAGTCCGTCAGATCGCAGTCGGGCGGCGTCAGGGGTGCAGTCACGCGGCCTGCTCCCCGTCGAGCGTGTCGAACAGGCTCGGCATCGAGAACTCACGCTCGGCCGACCGCAGGTAGTGCACCTGGTCGAAGAAGTAGGCCGGATTGAGCTCCGAGCCGCCGCCGCGGCGCCCCTTCAGGATTGCGCGGTACGGCACGGTGCCCAGGCCGCAGAACGGGTCGTAGACGAGCTCGTCGGGGTTGCTGTACCGCTCGATGAGGCGATCGACGATATCGAACTGCAGCGGGCAGTTCTTGACGATGCAGCCTTCCGCCGTGAAGCTCTCGTCCTCTTCGACGCGCAGGCACCAGACCTCAGCATCGCCGGAATCTTCGAGCGAACGCACCTTCTTCCAGGCACCGTCATCACGCACGAAAGGCTTCTTCCGGCCAGACGCCACGGTATCGAAAGAGACTACCCACTCCTGGCGGCACTGCACGCGACGACCCTGGATCTCAACTTCGCGCTCTGGCCGACCTTGGTGGATGCTCGCGATCGATCCGAAAACACGTTGAGCCAGCGCAGCGACGCCAAGCGCAAGGGCCTTGCTGACAGTGGTCGCCATCCAGCGGCCGCGATCAGCAAGGAAGTGTCCATCTCCGGACAGGTAGCCCGTCAATAGTGCATGGGCAGCCGAATGCCCCAGTTCCATCGCAGCCGGCGGCATCCGCTTTCCAGCGGCACCCTCTCCGCAGCCATCAAGAGTGGCACGGATCGCCCCGTCCCGGTCACGAACTCGGATTTGCGCGGCCGTACCTGTACGGTTGACCGTCCCGGCGCGCTCGCCAAGGGAGGCGCAGAGGCCCTCGACCTCGTGAAAGCCGCACGTGATGACGATCTCACCGCGCGCGCCATAGTGCCCGTCAGCAAGCCAACGGCCGGCAATCCACCAGATGTGATCGGCGACTTCGTTGTCGCCGGTTTCAGGCAGCTTGAGGTTGACGTAGGCGCCCAGCGTGTGCTGCGCCTCAACCCATTGCGGCTCGGCACGCTCGGCACCGTCGCGCTCTCGCACCCAGTCCGTCACGCGAGCCCAGAGCTTGTGATCGGGCGTCAGCGTGAGCCCGGGAACCCCTTGTGCGCGAACCGTGATGGTCGGCTTGATACCGGTCTGGCGCGCGACCAGCACGCGGCGCCAGCGACCGCGATGCGTCAGGGCATGCTCGCCGGGCTGCACCGTCTCGATGGGCACGTAGCCGCGCTCTTTGGTCAGCACCAAGCTTCCACGGGCCAGGCAGACGTGCTTCTCGACGGCCCGGCGCGCCTGCTCGCTGTTCAGCGTCAGCATGCGCGTGACGTCGTGCCAGACGCCCGGATCATGGCTGCCCGGCGCCAACGACATGAAGGTCGACGGCAACGCGCCGCGGGCTTCGAGCTCCTCGCCGATCTTGACGTGGAACTCGTAGTCGTAGACGTTGGCCAGCGAGTAGGCCGTGAACATCTTGGCCAGCTTGTCCGGGCCCAGCGCAGCCAGTTCCTCGGCGGTGAGCTGGCGGTTGCCGCTCGAGCGCCAGAACGCGTGCGCGTCGACCTGCCAGTGCGCGCGCGTGTAGTCGCCCTTGGACTTCGACACAGGCATGTCGGCGTAGCCCTTGCTGCGATCGGTCTGCGGCTTGCGGAAGAGGACGATGTACTCGGGCGAGCCGACGCCCATCTTCGTGCCGTCCTTGCACTGCTCGCTCCAGCCCAGGCGGTAGGTCTGGTTGTTCTCCCGCACGACGTCGGTCACGACGGTGATCAGGCCCATGTAGTCGAAGCCGTGCTTCTTCCCGTGGAAGATCGCCTCAGCGTGGAACGGGCTGACCGTGGGTGCGCCGGCGCCGGTGACGTTGCCGAACAGGATCCGGTCCTTGACGTGGCAGCAGTACAGCCGGCCGGGCTTGAGGATCCGCAGCAGCTCGGGCGTCAGGTGATCCATCTGCGCCCAGAAGTGATCGTTGTCCTCGGTGTGGCCGAAGTCCTCGTACCGGGCCGAGTATTCGTAGTGGTTGGCGAAGGGGATCGACGTCACGATCAGGTCGACGTGGTTCTCCGGCAGGCCCTGCGCTTCGAGCACGCAGTCGTTGTTCGCAACGACGAAGCGGTCGCCGCGTACCTCCACGCGCTCGACGCCGAGCGTGCGCGCGAGCGTCTCCTGCATCGCGAGCTGGTCGAGCCCGAACTTCTTGATGATCTCGGTCATGGTGGCCACCATCTCCTCGTGTTGCTTCCACTTCGCCTGCAGGGTCCGGAGCACCTCGCGCTCCGCCTCGCTGTAGACGATGTCGATCCGCACGCGGCTCGCCTGACCGAAGCGGTGGACGCGGTGGATCGCCTGGATGAAGTCGTTGAACTTGAAGCCGATGCCTGCGAAGACCTCGCGGTGGCAATGGCGTTGGAAGTTGCAGCCCGAGCCGGCGATCACCGGCTTTGTGGACAGGACGCGGAACGCGCCATCGCCGAAGCCGACGATGCGGTTCTCGCGCTCGTCGAGCTGCTGGCTGCCCCAGACGCTGACCGCCTCGGGGATCGCCTCCTGCAGCGCGTGACGCTCGTCTTCGAGGTCGTGCCAGACGACGAAGTGGTCAGCGGGATCTGCCGCGAGGATCTCGGCGACCTTGGCGACGCGCGCGGGCAGGCTGTCCTTCTTCTCCGTCGCGGCGGCCGACAGGCCGAGCGCCGGGTCGGTGAACATCAGGGCCTGGCCGTCCTTCTCGTGTCCGGCCTTGGCGTAGTCGCTGGGCACCTCGTGGTACCGGACGTCCATCTCCGGCAGCACGTAGCCCTCGTCGCTGTGCCCGAGGTCGCTCGGGTACTGGATGAAGACCGCCCAGCTCGCGACCCACAACCAGAACTCTTGGGTCTTGTGCGGGTACAGCGTCAGGTTGCCGGCCTTCTCCGAGTCGCGCTGGAAGAAGCGCGTTAGGGCCTGGCCCGTGTCCATCACGCCGAGGTAGCCCGCGTAGTGGATCAGTTCCTTGTAGCGGTTCGGGCTGGGCGTCGCGGTCGCCACGTACTTGAGCTCGACCTGCTCGAACAGAGGGAGGAACTCCTGATAGGTCTTCGAGCCGAAGCTGCGCAGGATGCTCGCCTCGTCGAGCGACGACGCGCGGAACAGCCGCGGCGACAGCTTGCCCTCGCGAATGCTCTCGTAGTTGGTCAGGTAGATCGTGCGCTCGTCGCCGATCTCGCTGTCCTGGCGGATGAAGCGCAGGTCGACCGCGTACTCGCCCTTGAAGCGCTCGGACACCTCGCGGAAGAACTCCTGGCGGACGCCGAGCGGGATCGTGATCAGGCGCAGGCCGGGCCGGTGCACGCCGGCGAGTCGCATGAGCTCGATCTGCGTGGCGGTCTTGTGCAGGCCGAAGGACGCGAAGATCGCGCGGCGGCCGCCCAGGCAACCCCAGCGCACGATGTCGCGGGTGTGCGGCTTCAGCGCCGGGTTGATCTCGGCCGGATCCACCTGGAAGCCGTCGAAGCGGGCGAGCTTGATCTTCTCGCGGAGGAAGGCTTGATAGTCGGTCATGCTCCGACCTCCGGTACGATCATTGATGCCACCGATGTCCGGTGGAGGGAGAAGTTTATGAAGTCCAAAGAGCGCATTTCCGTCAACTCGTCGGAGATCCTGCAAGCCGCCGCGACGATCGTCTCGGGACGCGTCTCAGCCCATTTCGCGGCGGGAAAGCGTCCGGAAGACCTCGACGCGGGCCTCTGGTTGATCGAGGCCATGTACCTCATCGAAGGCGTCGTCCACGAGTTCGAAGAGAACCGCCTGTACAAGAATCCGGTCTGAAACCGAGTCACGCGACCTCCGGCGGGTGGATGCTGTCGACGATGGCGATCCGGCGACCGACCCAGCGTGCGCAGTTGGTCGCCCACGAATTGCCGAGGGCCTTGTAGCGAGGGCCATCGGCGGCCGGCTTCCCGCGCCAGGTAATGGCTGTGTACCCGTCGGGGAAGCCCATCAGGCGCTCGCACTCCGTAGGCGTCAGCCGACGCACGCGCATGGCCGACGCGATTGACGGCACGCTGTTGTTGCCCGATGGACACGCCCCCAAGGTCGGGGTCACATGCTCGCTCGCTGTGATGCTGGCGGCCTTCGACCCCGCGCCAGCCTTGAATGCAATCGCGGGCGCGTGCATGCCCTTCGATAGGGTGTGGCACGGATCGCCGGGCTGAGCATTGCTGCGGTTCTCGCGGCTGGTGATCTGCGTCGGGTCGAATGCGATGGCCTGCGAGAAGGCATCGGTATCGAGCGGGCCCGCGATCGAACCGTACTGCACGACATCGCGTTGGCGCGCGTCGAAGGCGTGCGCGACCAGATTCCCATTCCTGGCATCCATGTCCGTCTGCTCACCGATCTGCGCGGTGATCGTGGCGGCGACAGCAACGGCATGGACATCTTGCTTCGTGAGCGTGAAGCTCGCGCCGGTCAGGTCAAGCCCGCTCGCGGCGGGCCCAGCGTCGTCGGCGCGGCCGATCATGCTGCCCTGGATGGCGATGCAATGGTTCGCCGCCGCTTCATCGGCGCCGATACGCCAGCCTGCGCCAGGGCCGGTTCCCGCAAGTGCACCCGCGACGATGTTGATGTCGTCTTCTTGTCGTCGGCTGGCGTAGCTACCTCTGCCACCGCTTTCAGCGCCGCGAGTAAGTGTGGCGGCAACGCGCGCCCCCGCGCTTCGGCGCGGCGCAGGATCCCCGCGCAGGCTTTCGCGCTCAAGAAGTACCGCGGCGGCACTTCGCCAATCTCCAAGACATCCGACAACGAACACACGGTTCCGTCGTTGGGGGACGGCGCGCCCGTGACCGTCCACTCGCACAAACTGAGCGTCCAGAACGCGGTAGGCGAACCCATACCCGAGGAAGCCCAGGAGCCCGAGGAAGGCACCAAAGTCCCGTCCTCCGTTGCTTGACAGGACGCCGGGGACGTTCTCCCATACCAGCCAGCGGGGCCGATACCTTGCAGCAATGGCACCAAAGGTGAGCATGAGTTGACCACGCGGGTCATCCAGTCCAGCTCGGAGTCCGGCGTTGCTGAAGGACTGGCAAGGGGTTCCTCCACAGAGAAGATCGAGAGTTGCATCGGGCCAATCCTTGAAGCCGGTCATATCGCCGAAGTTCGGCGTCTCGGGGTAGTGATGCGCGAGCACGGCGGCAGGGAAGCGGTCGATCTCGGAGAAGGCCCACGCCTTCCAGCCGAGCGGTCGCCACGCGACGGAAGCGGCCTCAATGCCCGAGCAGACAGAAAGGAACTTCACGCGCGTTCCCGATCGATATCACGCTGGTCGTTCTCGCGACGGAGAAGCCAAAGGTCGCGCTCGCGCTTAACCTCTGCGTAGATCTGCGCGCGCGACTTGATCAGACCTTCGGCAGACGTGTTGAACGGGTTGTAGGTCTGCGCGAACTTGCGCGTCTCCTGGTGCCTTTTGCCGCTGGCGTCACGCCAACGAAAGGTGCCTTTGACCGCGATCTCCTCAAAGACGATTCGCGTCATGCCTTGGGCCCTTTCTTCCAAACCGACTTCGCGGCATTGTTCGAGCTGGCTGCAGCGAAGAACTGCCCGGGCACCCGCTCGATGTAGCCCTTGCGGATGGCCATCTGCGTGACGCGGCCCCACGCGCGGAGGTCGCTGGGAGGCGGCAGGTTCTTCTCGAACTGCGCACGCGCGAGCTCGATCGTCCAGACGCCGGCCTGCTTGCGGGCGAACTGGCGCAGCGCCTCGCAGGCCTTGTTGCACCAGTCGGCGTTCCGGCGGTCGGCGGCCTCGCCGACCTGCTGGATCGCGAGGTCGCGCCGGGTCCGGGCTTCACGGCGCGCCGGCGCGGTGGCCTGCATCACGCCGGTGGGGAAGGAAAGTTGTTGTTCCATGGTCAGACGGCTCGGTTCGTGAATGGATGCTCGTGCGCGACGGCCCGAGCTCGGGTGTGCGGCGACCGCTCGCTCATCCCAGCGCGCTCCGCATGGCGCGCCGCAGCGCGGCGTTCTCCTCGCGCAGCTCCCTGTTCTGCCGCTCGAGTTCGTTCTCGACTTGGCGCAGGCTGGCGAGGTCGTAGTGCCTCGCGTGAACCATCCACAGCAGCGGCGCGTCGTTGCCGCACTGGTCCATCAGGTCGCGCAACTTGGGCCACTTAATGCCCTCGTCGCCACTGACCCAGCGCGACCACTGGGCCTTGTCGACGTGCTTGCCTTCGACGACGACCTGCTTGGGCTCCAGTCCCGCAAGCTCAAGGCACAGGGCGATCGCCTCGCCGAGGTTCCGCTTGCGCATGACCTCGGCAGGGCTGACATCCACGGGGAACGCGGCCTGGGTCACACAAGCCTCCGCAAGCTTGTTGAGGCGCGTTGAGAGGCGCTCGCGAGGAAAATTTTTTCCAGGCCATCGAGCGGCGCACGCACCGGCAATCTGCCTTGTGCTCGCCCGCTCGGATCAACGACGTATCGGGGATAGTTCATGTCTTGCGAGTTCAACGTGGAGGACGACGCCGGTCGTCCCGGGAATCAGGCGCTGAACGCCTGGGCGCGCTTGAAGGTGCGCGACGTTTTTGTGAGAGCGTTCGCTGCGCTGGCTTCGGACTTCGAGCTGTTCGCGAAGCTGGAGGAACGGAAAGGAACGGCTCAGGCGCGCGGCTCGGCGCGCGCCGGCGGCGTTCGACGCAAGAGGTGCCCGTAGAGGGTGTCGAACGTGACCTGGACGCCGCGCCCGCGCGCGGCGCGGATCAACTTCGCCGCCATCGACGGATTCAGCACACGTCGGCCAACCTCGAAGTGGCTGACAACACCTTGGGTGACGCCCAGGCGAGCAGCGAGCTCTGCCTGTGTCATGCCCAGTTGAAGGCGGATCGATTTCACGGCGGAACTCATGACTAATAGTACCGCCGGGATTTTTTTACGTCAATACCGCCGGGATTTGAAAAATACCGGCCAGAGGTCGACTATCAGCGCATGACCGAGAGCAACAGCTATAGGAAGAAGGTGACTGCCGAGCAGCGCGAGGAATCGGCACGTCTCAAGGCGATCTGGGCCACGAAGTGGAAGGGCAAGCGAACGCAGGAGGAACTCGCCGAAGTTCTCGGCGTCGGCCAGGCTGCGGTGAGCCACTTCCTGAACGGTCACACAGCGATCTCTCGGAAGGCTGCACCAATCTTCGCGGAAGCCTTCAAGTGCAAGGTGGCCGACTTCTCTCCACGCCTAGCAGCCGAAATGGAGGCCGGCGGAAGCGCGCTGCAGCCCGCACGGGAGGCCGAAGCGGCCTTCGATGACAGCCAAGTTGCGGCCGACCCCGGAACGATCACTGTTGGCGATGCGATAGCGCATCTCGCGGCAACGATTCGCTCGATGCCCGAGACCTCCCGATCGCGAGTGGGCGAGGAACTATCGCTCTTGGCCTCGGTGCCCGACAGTCCCACGCTGATCCAGCGGATCACGCGGCTGCTGAAGCCGTTCGATCAACCAACCCCACTCGCCGGCGTTGTCGCTACAGACGAGCGCCGAGAATCGCCGGGAGATTTGCTGGAGCGAAAGCTCGAGGAAGTCCCTGCAGATCGTCGCAGCAAGATGTACGCTTTGCTGGAGGGCATGATCGACAAGGTGGTCTACGAGCTTCGCACCCAGCAAGCTACGCGCGCGGAAACCATGCCCGTGCCCGAGCCCAATCCAGAGCCCGCCTCTCATCCCTGAATACGCTGCGCAGCGTACCTTCAAGCGCACGCTGCCAGGCCCATTCGCGCCACGCCGGCTCCGCCTCGGGAGAGGTTATCAGTGCCAGCGGTGGCGTGCCCTCGTTTGACCGCACGTTGGCGGTCAGAGAATCCACCCCCACTCCGAGCACGACTTCACGGCAGTCAACCACGACTGCGCTCGCATGCGCCAGAGCGGCGTCATGCACCCAGCACTTGAAGTCCAACACGTTGGATCTCGTCACGAGCCCGCGCGCTCGCACGACCGCTATTCCGTCGGTACCAAGATCCAGCTCCGCCCTGCACAGGGCCGACACGAAGCGGCTGCCGCCGGCCGCCCCGTAGCTGGTTGCCGCCAACGCGGCCGAGCCGTCTCGCGGCCGTGCACCTGACTCCATGCCGGAGTCGGCGATTCCATCGCTCTTCATCGAGTTCTCCACCAGGGCGGAAGCCGCCCGCGTACGACGCTCGGCAAGCCGCCTCGCGCCCACACCCTCCCTAGGTTCCCTGTCTTTTATTACCGGAACACTTGACATCATCACTACCGCCGGTATTATTAGCAACAGATCGACGGTACTTCTTCATTCCCGCCGGTCATACAGGTGAGCAGTACGTCTTTGCTCCCCGATTCGCAAAGCCAGTGTGCAGAAGCAGGAGATCATCGAATGAGCTACCAGAAATCGGACGACGACTGGGGAACCAGCTTCGCCTCCACCGAAAGGCCGGTGCCGCGCCTGAGCGCGGCCGACCGAGTCCTGATCGCCGTCGGCGTCGTCGCAGTCATCGGCGCCATCGTTTCCATCGCCTACTCGGGGATCGGCCTGTGAGCGCGCTCGTCGTCGCCACCCGCGGGCCGCGCGTCGAGATCGGCAAGCGCTGGTCGCCCGAGCGTGTCGTTCGCGACGACCGCGCGGCCGGGCGGTTCGAGATGGTCAATCCGATGGCCGATGGCGAGGCCGGCTACATCGAGCTGACGACGCAGCGCGCGCTGCTCGAAGCCGTTCGCGATGCCCGCACGCTGGCGAGGATCGAGCGGGCGCGCACGGCGCAGCGCGTGGGAGCTGCGGCATGAACGCGCACCCCCCCCACGACTACCGCGTCCCGAGCAACGCCGAGTTGCTCGCCGCGGCTGGAGCATTCGAAGATCGCGTGCTCGCGGCCCACCTCGACGCCGAGGACTCTGCCTATGCTCGCCGGCAAGCGCTGCTGGACGAGATCAACGATGTCGACCGTGCGGCTGTCTTCGTGGCGCTGTGCCAGGAAGGCAAGGTGGCTGTCGACGAAGATCGAATCGACGAGCTGCTCTTCGAAGAGGTTGCGTCGAGGCTGAACGCCGAGGCGCGCGCCATCTCCCTTGCCCGCAACGTCCATCCGATGCGCGACCAGCGTCGCGCCGACCGCCTCGTCGAGCTCCTGCTCGCTGCGGAGGAACTTGTCGCTGCTGCAGACGCGAGCATGGATCGCGGCGACCTGCTGCAGGGCGCGAAGTCGAAGCTGTTCGGCGCCTGGGCCCGCTGCGGCGGCGCCCTGGTGACGCAGGCGCATCGGGAGGCCGCATGACCAATCGCGTCCGCCTCTCCGATCCACTCGTGCGCAAGCTGCACGGGTGGGAGCTGGACCACCTGCGCGATCTCGTCGAGGAGCAGCGCGTCGAGATCGAGCGCCTGGCCGCCGCCAACGAACAACTGCAGGCGGAGGTCTACGACCTCGAAGGCTCTGCCGACATGTGGCGCGATCTCGCGGCCCGCGACCTCGCCGATGACGAGAGCCTCGGCATCACCCGCGATGGACGCCTCTGCGTCGTCACCCAGCCCCAACAACAGCAATCCGGAGGTCTGCAATGAATGCCGTCGTCGACACGCCGATGTCGATCCTGTCCCTGGCGGACGTCACGAGCCGGATCAACGCGATCCAGACGGTGACCCGCAACAAGATGATCGAAGGCGTCCACTACGGGATCATCCCTGGCACCAAGAAGCCGACGCTCTACAAGGCTGGCAGCGAGATGCTGCTGACGATGTTCGGCATCGGGCCCCGCGTCCGGGTCGAAGACCTGTCGAACGAGCACCGCCTGAAGTATCGCGTCATCGTGGCTGGCGTCCACCTGGCGACGGAGCGCGCGATCGGCGAAGGCGTCGGCGAGTGCTCCAGCAACGAAGAGCGCTACCAGTGGCGCGAAGCCATCTGCGAAGCGGAGTTCGACTCGACGCCCGAGTCCATGCGCCGCGTGAAGTGGGCCCGGAAGAACGGGCGCCACTACACGATCAACCAGATCCGCACGAACCCCGACGACCTCGGGAACACCGTGCTCAAGATGGCCAAGAAGCGCGCACAGATCGACATGACGCTGACCGCGCTCGGCGTCTCCGACCTGTTCAATCAGGACATCGAGGATCTTCCGCCCGAACTCCAGCCGCGCGAGGACGGCGACGCCCCGACGACCGGCGGCGCGGGACAGGCGCCGGCGACGGCCGGCATCGAGCATCCCGCGCTGAAGGCCGCCAAGACCGTGCAGGAGCTCGCCAAGGCGATGAGCGCCCTGGGCCCGGACGACAAGCGCAAGCACGTCTCGTACTTCAACGCTCGCATGGCCGAGCTGAAAGGCTCCAAGTGATCGAGTACCGCGACCCCCAGGGCTCGCCCGAGTGGCTGGCCGCGCGCCGCGGCGTGATCACAGCGTCCCGGGCGAAGGATGCCCGCGACCGTTCTTCCGGTCTCGACGAGCGTCAGACGGCCTATGTCCGCGCGATCCTCGCCGGCCAGTCGGAGTCCGAGGCGCTGGCCGCCAGCGGCTACAAGAAGGCGCCTACGGCCGAGGCGGTCCGGGCGTGCCTGGATGCCCGTCGCATCGAGAAGAAGTGGAGCGGCGCGGCGATCAGCTACGCGCAGGATCTCGCGCGCGAGCGCTGCGGCGGCGTGCTGCCGGAACAGCGCGAGGGCTTCGCGCAGCGCCAGGGCCATGAGCAAGAGCCGTTCGGAGTCATCGCCTGGATCGCGAGCACGGGCCTCGAGGTCGAGGAGGTCGGCTTCGTCGCCACCGATGACCGCCGCTTCGGTACGAGCCTCGACCGCCGCGTCGTCGGCAAGAACGCGGCGCTCGAGGTCAAGACGATGGTCAGCAGCGTCACGCTGTTCCGCGCGATCGTGGACGGCGACGTCAGCGAGTACCGCGACCAGTGCCTGTTCCAGCTCTGGATGCTGTCGCTCGACTGGATCGACCTCTGCCTCTGGTGCCCCGACCTGAACAAGCTGCACATCGTCCGCATCGAGCGCGACGAGGACGAGCTGCAGGCGCTCGAGGATGACCTGGTCGCCTTCGACGCGCTCGTCACCTTCTACGAGCTGGCCTTGCGCAGAAAGCTGGGCATCGACGACGACCTCCTCAACGGCGAGCCCGTCTCGGTGCCCGACGAGCGTCCCGCCTCCGCCTCCCCGCCCATCAAGAGCGCCGCCGCGCCCGCGGCCGGCCCCCGGGCCTCCGCTCCTGCGCCGGCCATCCCTGAACTGGAGTTCTGACCCATGACCGACGAAGTCCTGGAGCGCCACGCCGCGCCTACCACCCTGCCAGCGCCTGCGCCTGAAGTCGCCGTCGCCGAGAAGCCGCTCACGATCGAGCAGACCATCCGCGTGCAGTTCGCCGCGCTCGAGCCGACGATGACCGCCCTGGCCGCCCGCCACTCGAACATCGCCTGGGACGTCACGACGCCCAAGGGCCTGTCGGACGCCAAGGCGGCGCGCCACGAATTGCGCGAGAGCGGCCGCTTCTTCCTGAACCGCAGCCTCGACGCCAAGAAGCGAGAGGTCAACGACGTGAAGACGATCCTCGAATCCGAGACGGCGCGACTGGTCGCGATCGTGAAGCCCGTCGAGGACGAGATCAACGCGATCATCGTGGCGCGCGAGAACGAGCTCGCTGCCGAAAAGGCCGAGCGGGAACGCATCGCTGCGGAGCGCCGAGCGCGCTTCGAGGCGGAGATCGCCAAGATCACCGGCATGGCGGCGCGCTGCGCGGGGATCTCGGCCGAGCGAATCGCGAACGGCATCCGGCTCGTCGAGGACATGACCTTCGGCGAGGAGTGGGCCGAGTTCGCCGCCGCGGCGGCCAAGGCCCAGGCCGAGACGCTCGCCGCCATGCGCAGGCTCCACGCCGAGGCGCTCGAGGCCGAGGCGCGTGCGGCTCGCGAGGCGGCGCTCGAAGTCGAGCGGCAGGAGCTCGCGCGCCAAGCTGAAGCGCAGCGCCAGGAGC
>DASVLN010000317.1:0-3206 GCA_036384855.1 Burkholderiaceae bacterium
TGGGCGCCTGGGGCCGGCCGCGCGTCGTCGAACGGCTGCTCGGCGGCACGACGCGCGCGGTGCTCGAGGGCGCGGCCGTGCCCGTGCTGTTCTCGCACTGACGACCTCCGCCGGCGGGCGACCCGCCGTCGCGCAGGCTGAAGCCCGAGGCGCGCCATTTGCCGAATCCGGCTCGGATCCAACGATGGCGTCAGGAAGCGCGATGCTGCTGCAGTTGTTCTACGTGAACAAGACCGCCGGCGCCTTGGCCGACGTCGAGCTGCAGGTGCTGCTCGGCCAGGCGCAGATCCGCAACCGCCGGCTCGACGTCACCGGCATCCTCGTGAAGGGCGACGGCCATTTCTGCCAGGTGCTGGAAGGCCGGCCGAAGGCCGTCGAGGAGGTCATGGCGCGCGTGCGCCGTGATCCGCGCCACCGCGACGTCCGCGTCCTGTCGGAGCAGGTCATCACGCGCCGGGAGTTCGGCCAGTGGGCGATGGGGCTGACCGTCAGAAGCGACCTGGCCGACGAGATGGACCGGCTGCATCGCCTCGGCGGCCTGGGCGGCATGCCCATGCGCGAGGTCATCAGGCGGTTGACGGAGCCGCTGCCGCAGGCGGGCAGCTCGGGCTGATGGCCAGGGAGATCCTGGCGGAGGGGGCGTCTGTCGAGTCCCGCATGGATCCTGGGGATTCGGATCCTGCTTCGCCTTTCCGCCGGGCTGTCCGCCACGAGCGCTCTCGCGCTATGCTGGCGGTCAGCTCAACTGTGGGAGGACGCCGATGGACATGACCTTGATCCAAGGGACCATCACCGGTCTGAAAGCGGCCGCTGATCTCGCCAAGGGCATCATGGACCTCAAGACGATGGCCGAGGTGCAGGGCAGAGTCATTGAGCTTCAAGCGGCGATCCTGCACGCTCAGTCGAGTGCGCTCTCGGCCAATGCCGATCAAGCGCAAATGGCCGAGGAGATCCGGCAGCTCAAGGCGCAGCTTGAGAAGGCGAGGGGGTGGGAGACAGAGCGCCAGCGCTATGCGCTGCAGCCGATTCGCGGCGGCGGCGTCCTGTATGCATTGAAGTCGGACCAGGCGCGCTCAGGGGAACCTGCGCACTACCTCTGCACCAATTGCTACGAGCAGGGTCGAAAGTCGATTGTGAGTCTCGCGGCGGACAAGGATGGGTGGACTGCCTGGACGTGCCCGGTTTGCAAATCACGCGTTCTCTCTGGCTACCGCGGCGCCAGCCACGCCAGGTTTGCCGGACAGCCAAGCGACTGACATGCTCCCTGAAACTACGCCGCAAGGCACCTACTGTCGGCTAATGGAGGACGTGAGGGCCGCATTGCGACGATAGGCCGTGTCCTCGGGGGCGAACTTCCGCTCGGTGACCCCGGCCTGGGAAACGAGGTCGTGATGCTGCAGTTCCGCAAGGCGTTGGAGTCGATCGCCTTCGGCTCGCTCGTTGCAAATCGTGAGGCGTATGCCAGCGCACACGCTGACTTCGCGATCAATTTCAAGCTCAAAAACGTGCTGAAGCGAGTCCACGCCCAGAATCCGCGTGCCTACCCTCAACCAGTCATCATGACCGTGACCGATGTCGGGAAGCACATTGAGGGGGTCAAGGATGGCTTTCTCACGCGGGACGAAATGGAGTTCCTGCACGACCGCACAGGCGACGTCCTGCACACCTGGAACCCTTACAAGCCGGGTGCACGAGAAGTCGACATCCAGCGTCCGTTTTCCGAATGGCTCGCGCGCCTTCAGCGGCTACTTGATCTTCACGTCATCGCATTACTCGATGGCGGTCTCTGGTTGGTTCAGATGAATGTGATGCCCGAAGGCCGAGTACATGCTTTCAGCTGCGACCCGGCCTAAACAAATGCGTTCGGCGGCGTGAGGCTACTCCGTGAAGTGCTTCGGCCTGCCCAAAGCCCACACCGGGTTCATACCGTCGAGGGTCGGCGTCTCGCCGTTGGGCGTGCGAGATAGCGCAACGAGGGTTTCGCTGCCTGCGGCGGGAGAATTCGCCTCAGCCATCGTGCACATCCTTTCAGTGTGGGTGCGTTGTGGTCAGGCCGCGCGCGGCACGCTCGATTCCGGTCGCTTTGCCTCAGGGCCGCTGAGACGCCGGATTCGATGCCTTCGAGGAGAGCAGGCGCCACGCAAGCGCGGTGCAGGTCGCGATCGAGATGGTGATCGCCGCGACGCCCGGTGCGCCGCACTGGAACAGGATGCCGCTCGCGATGAACGTCGCGGGGCTCATGATGGCGACGGGGAACAGCAGGTCGATCTTCACGCAGCGAGCTCCTCGTGCTTGATCGGCTTGATCTTCGTGAGCGCCGGCCGTGCCGCCTTCTGCGCGTGCCAGAGGTCATAGGCGGCCTGCATCCCGAGCCAGACGCTCGCGCTGCCGCCGTGGTCGACGCCAAGCCAGCGCTCCAGGCGCAGGGCCATCTCCGGCGAGATGCCGGCGCGGCCGTTGATGACGCGGGAGAACGCCGCGCGCGTGACGCCCAGCTGCGCGGCAGCCTCGGTCACGCTGATGCCGAGTGCGGGCAGCACCTCCTCGCGGAGGGTTTCGCCCGGGTGGGGCGGGTTGTGCATGCGCATGTCAGTGGTAGTCCTGGTAGTCGACGATGGAAGCGTCCGTCCCGTCGAAGGTGAAGGTCAGCCGCCAGTTGCCGTTGACCCAGACCGACCAGTGGCCGGCCAATGGTCCCGCGAGCGGGTGCAGCTTCCAGCCGGGGATGTTCATGTCCCGGGGCGCACTGGCCTGGTCGAGCTGCGCGAGCTGGCGCCGAAGTCGGGCGGCGTGGCTCGGCTGGATGCCCGCCTTGCTGCCCGTTGT
Organism: Burkholderiaceae bacterium; assembly: GCA_036384855.1. Lineage (GTDB taxonomy): Bacteria > Pseudomonadota > Gammaproteobacteria > Burkholderiales > Burkholderiaceae_C > Scleromatobacter. Next base: position 2,827 of record DASVLN010000317.1, read on the forward strand.
GAAGAAGGCCTCCAGGCCCTTGTGAGCGAAGTTCTTGATCACGACGAGGACTGTATAGTGTGACTGCTCAGTGGTCAACGTTCGGCGTCATGCCGCGCGCTGGATCGGGACGACGTTCGCGGATGTCGGGCCGCGCCGCGGCGGTCTCGTTGGCCCAGGTGGAGAAGGTCGCGCGGCACAGGCCGTGCACCGGGGTGCGCTCGCGCTCGCCCATGCGATCGATGACGGTGGGCATCGCCATGTTCGAGACCGGCCGCGCCGGCTGGCCGGCGCATCGGCGAGGGGAAGACGAAGGCGTCCGCGTCGGCGTCGGCCAGGGCGCGCACGCCGGTGAGTGCCGCTAGCGCGCCGCCGGCCTGCGCGGTGCTGCCGCGGTGCCC
>DASVLN010000318.1:0-2193 GCA_036384855.1 Burkholderiaceae bacterium
CGCCTGTCGCAGCGGAGAACCCTCGTCCCCGGCAGCGGCATCGCGATGGGCCTAGAGTGGTCGCCTCCCCATCGTTGCCACGAGAAGAAGGCCCGCCATGTCCACCCGCCTCGACGCCGCGAAGCTTCCCGAACTGCTCGCCCAGCTGCCGGGCTGGTCGCTCGACCCGCAGGCGCAGTCGATCTCGCGCCACCTCGAGTTCGCCGACTTCAACGCCGCGTTCGCGTTCATGACGCGCGTCGCGCTGGCGGCCGAGCGGCGCGACCATCACCCCGACTGGTCGAACGCCTACAACGTGGTCGACATCACGCTCACGACGCACGACGTCGGCGGGCTGACCATGAAGGACATCGAACTCGCACGCTTCATCGACCGCACGGCGGCCGAGGCGTCGGCCTCGCGCCACGCCTGATCGCGCGCCTCGGCGGGCGAGGGCGGCCCCGGCGCGCGCCGGGGCGCGGGCTCATTCGGCGACGTCCTGGCGCGACATGCCGGCCATGATGTCGACCATGTGCGGCTCGGGCATGCCGCCCAGCAGCGAGAGGGCATTCTTCGCGAGCTCGCGCGGCAGCCAGCCGACCAGGTGCGAGAAGCGCGCGCCGTTGTCGGCGAAGACCGAGAACAGGCCGAAGTGCTCGGGGTCGTACTGGAACGCGACCCAGGCGAGCGTGCCGGCCTCGGCGTCGATGTGCGGCTTGGCGTCGCGCAGCAGCTGGATGACGTCGTTCTCGCGGCCCTTCTTGGCCTTGAAGCGCAGCACCAGGCCCTTGGTGGCGCCCTCGATCACGGCCGGCATCTTGGTGGCGAAGATCTCCAGCGGCAGCACCTTGGGCGGCGCCGTCATCAGGCGGTGCTCCGCGGCGAAGATCTTCTGCGCGACCTTGCCGTCCAGGTGGGCCGCGCGGCCGGCCTCGTCGGGGAAGTAGGCGACGACGCCGAACTCGCCGCGCATGTAGCGGATGCCGAACCAGGCCCGCGTGGTCTTCTCCCAGGACACCTCGGCGCTGAGGTCCTCCAGGAAGGTGTCCATCGTGTCCTCGTCGGTCTGCGACTCGAAGCGGAAGAGCAGGGCCTTGCTGATCATTCGGAATCCTTTCGTTGAGGTGCACGGCGGGCGTGCCTGGAACATATCCTATACACGATCGCGCGCGACGCGCCCGGGTGTTGTCCCTGCCCGACGGCAGGGGTCGTGCCGGGTGCGCATCCGCGTCGTCCGCGGCGTGCGCCCGAGGCTCACCTGCCGGCCGCGGGCGGCTGGCGCGCGGCGTCGACGGTGCGCGTCGCGGTCTCTCCGATCGCGCGCGCCTGCGCCTCGTAGGCGCGTGCGTTCTTCCAGGCGATCAGTTGTTCGGCGCTCAGGTGCGAGGCTTCCATCGCGGCGCGCAGGGCATTGGCCTCGAGCACCGCCTTCGCGGACTCGAGCTGGCTCTGCTGCTGGATCAGCGTCTGCGCCTGCGCGATGCGCTGCGACTCCACGCGCAGGGCGGCGATCGCCTCCACTTGCGCGCGGATCGCCGCCGGCGGCGTGAAGTGGTTGACGTTGACGCGAATCAGGTGGAACACCCCGGGGTATCCGGCGTCGAGTTCGGACTGGGCCTGCGCGAGGATCGCATGCTCGTAGTCGCCGAGGTTGGCCGCCAGCTGCGTGAGCGCCTCCTTCTTCGTCACTTCCTGCACGCTGTGCTGCAGGATGTTGCCCAGCACGTGCAGGCCGATCGTCGTGACATGGCGGCCCGATTCGTCGGTGTAGGAGTCGAGCTCCTTGGTCTGGACGTAGAAGGCCGGCACGCGCGCCGGATCGAGCCGGAACGAGACCACCATGTCGAGCCCGTCCAGCAGCACGCCGTTGGCGTCGGCGGGATGCAGGCCGTTGAGCGGCACGCGCGTCTCGGTGGTGTCGACCTCGATCACGGAGTCGAGCACGGTCGTCTTGAAGCCGGTGACGGGCACGGGGTCGATCTGGCCGTCCCAGTGCCGGACGATGCCCACCGAGCCGGTGGTGATGCGTGCGCAGCCGCCCGTCGAGAGCAGCATCGGCACGAGCAGGACGAGGCCCCAGGGGGCGAGCAGGCGCGGCGGGCGCAGGGTCATGATGGTCTTCGAAGCGCCGGACGTCTCCCGGCGGAGCGTGGCGCCCGCGCGCATCGCGCGCGAAGCGGTCGCCCCGTCGGGCGGCGCGTGCAGTATCGCGTC
>DASVLN010000319.1:0-2502 GCA_036384855.1 Burkholderiaceae bacterium
CGGGCCGTCGCGCAGCAGGCCGACGACGGCGCGGCGCGTGGGCTCGGCCAGGGCCTGCAGCGTGCGGTCGATCGCGCCGTCGTCGGACGCGGGCGCCGGACGGGTCACTTCGCGGGTTCGCTGCGAAGCCGCTGCATGAACCACCACGTGTGGCCCTCGGGGTCGCGTGCGCCGTAGGTGCGGTCGCTCCAGTAGTCGTCGCCGTAGTCGTGGACGGCGGGCTCCGCGATGATGGTCGCGCCGTGCGCACGCGCGTTGGCGCAGTGGGCATCGGCGTCGTCGACGAACATGCACAGCGACTGGTTCATGCGGCCGCCGAGGTCCAGCGGACTGGCATGCTCGGCCTTCCACTCGCGCCCGGGCTCCAGCGCGCCGCCGGCCGCGTGCGCATCGTTGACCATGATCATGCCCTGGCCGTAGACGAGCTCGCTGTGCACGATCTCCCCGGGCTCGCCCTCGACCTTGAGGCGCACCTCGAAGCCGAAGGCGTCCACGAGCCAGTCGATGGCGCGCGCGGGGTCGCGGTAGAAAAGGCCGGCGGTGATCTGCGGCCAGCCGGGCGGCGGAGGCTTGTGGGGCATGGCGGGCTCCGTGAGTCATCAACGATGGCGTTGATCGTAAACCCAATCGTTAACGGCTTGCAAGCGTGGCGAACCTGGCGCGACGCGACCGTCTAGACTGCGGCGCTGTCGAACCCGCCCCCCGAAGAATGACGAAGATCCTGCCCGGCGCGCTGCTGGCCGCGTTCCTGATCCTGCAGCCCGCGGCGCCCGCGCGCGCCGCGCAGCGCGTGGTCCTGCCCGACGACGTGCGCCCGGTCGCCTACCGCATCGACTTCACGCCCGACGCGGCGCACGCGAGCTTCGCGGCGACCGTCGAGATCGACGTCGACGTGCGGCGGCCGACCGCGCGCATCGTCGTCGACGCCGCGGACCTCGCGATCGACGATGCCTCGCTCGCGGGCGAGGCGCGGGCGCCGGCGGTCTCGCTCGACGAGAAGGCGCAGACCGCGACCTTCGCCTTTTCGCACGCGCTCGCACCCGGCCGCCGCACGCTCGTCGTGCGCTACCACGGCCGCATCAACGACCAGGGCTACGGCCTGTTCCGCCTCGCGTGGACCACGCCCCAGGGCCCCGCGAGCGCGCTCTACACGCAGTTCGAGAACACCGACGCGCGCCGGTTCGTGCCCTGCTGGGACGAGCCCGGCATCAAGGCGACGTTCGCGCTGAGCGCCGTCGTGCCGCAAGGGCTGATGGCGGTGGGCAACATGCCGGTGGCCTCCACGCAGGCCCTGCCGGGCGGCCTGCAGCGCGTGCGTTTCGCGACCACGCCGCGCATGTCGAGCTACCTGCTGTTCTTCGCGCTCGGCGACTTCGAGCGCGTGCACCGCGTGGTCGACGGCGTGGACGTGGGCGTGGTCGTGCGCCGCGGCGCCGCGGCGAGCGCCGGCTTCGCGCTCGACGCCGCCGCCGCGCTGCTGCCCTGGTACGACCGCTGGTTCGGCGTGCGCTACCCGCTGCCCAAGATGGACATGATCGGCGGCGCCGGCGAGAGTCCCGCCTTCGGCGCGATGGAGAACTGGGGCGCGCTGTTCCACTTCGAGCGCGACCTGCTCGTCGATCCCGCGCGTGCGTCGCAGGCGGATCGGCGGCGCGTGTTCGCGACCATCGCGCACGAGATGGCGCACCAGTGGTTCGGCGACTTCGTCACGATGGCCTGGTGGGACGACCTGTGGCTCAACGAGGGCTTCGCGACCTGGATGGAGACCAAGGCCGCCGACGCGCTGCATCCCGAATGGCACGCCTCGCTCGACGCGCTCGCCGACAAGCAGGACGCGCTCGGCCCGGACGCGCGGCCGGGGTCGCATCCCGTGGTCGCGCACATCGTCGACGCGGACGAGGCCGAGGGCGTGTTCGACGCGATCACCTACGAGAAGGGGGCGCAGGCCGTGCGCGCGCTGGAGGCCGCGGTCGGCGCCGACGCCTTTCGCGACGGCGTGCGCCGCTACATGCGCCGCCACGCCTACGGCAACACCACCAGCGACGACCTCTGGGCCGCGCTCGACGAGGGCGCGGCGCATCCCATCGCGCCGGTCGCGCGCGACCTGGTGCTCCAGGCCGGCGTGCCGCTGGTGTCGGAGCTCGGCGCGCGCTGCGATCGCGGCGACACCGTGGTCACGCTGTCGCAGGGCCGCTTCGCGGTCGACCCGGCCGATGCGGCCCCGCGACGCTGGCGGGTACCCATGGCCGTATCGACGCTGGGCCATGCGGCGGTGCGAGCGATCGTCGCCGGCCCCGCGCCGCAGCAACTGCGCGTGCCGGGCTGCGGGCCGGTGGTGCTCGACCCGGGCCAGGCTGGCTACCTGCGCGCGCGCTACCAGCCGGGCGATCTCGCGGCACTGACGGCGCGCTTCGACGAACTCGCGCCGATCGACCAGCTCGGCCTGCTCGCCGACACCGCGGCGCTCGCGCGCCACGGCGACGTGGCGGTCGCCGACTGGAT
>DASVLN010000320.1:0-1601 GCA_036384855.1 Burkholderiaceae bacterium
TGGCGGAGTACGCGCCCGGCACGCCGCTCGGCTGGCACCGCGACGTGCCCGAGTTCGAGGACGTCTTCGGCGTCTCGCTCGGCAGCCCGGCGCTCCTGCGCTTTCGGCCCTGGCCGCCGGACGCCCCGAAGCGCTCCGACATCGTCCGCCTCACGGCCGCGCCGCGCTCGATCTACGCCCTGCGCGGGCCGGCGCGCTGGGCCTGGCAGCACAGCGTCGCGCCGGTCGAGGCGCTGCGCTGGTCGATCACCTTTCGCACGAGGCGCGTGGGTCGCTGAGGCCGCGCACTCAGAAGCTGCCGGCGTCGCCCGGGAACACGACCGGCGACTCCCAGCCGTCGGCCGAGACCGCCGACACGCCGAAGAAGAAGTCGTCGATGTCGACGTCCTTCAGCGTCACGGCAGTCGCGCCGGCGGGGACGTCGCGCACGTGCTGCCAGGTCGGCGAGGTGGTGTCGCGCCACCACGCGCGATAGCAGGCGGCGCCGGGCGAGGGCGTCCAGTGCAGGCGGGTGTCGGTCGTCACCGCGCCCTCGACCGCGAGCCCCGCGACCGGCGCCGGAGCGTTCGCGAGCGCGGCCAGCGCGATCGCGTTCAGCCGCGTCACCTGCGCGAGGTAGGCGAAGTCGACGCCGGCCAGGGTGTCGCCATAGGCCGTGCCGGCCTCGGTGCGCAGGTCCTGGTGCTCGCGGCGGTAGTCCTCGTGCGGCTCGGTGAAGCGCAGCGCCGGGAAGCCGTGCTCGAGGAAGGGCACCTGGTCGCCGCCGCGGCCGTAGCGGTCGGTGCGATAGACCAGCTGCGCGCGGAAGTTGGTCAGCGTGCGCTCGGCCAGGCCGGCGACGAAGCGCGCGAGGTTGCGCGAGGGCGAGTCCACCTCGCCGCCGTTGTAGCGCCGGTGCGTGGCCTGCGCGGGCGTCTCGGTCGACTTCGTGCCCTCCGAGAAGACGCGCACGACGCCGTTGTCCGCGACGCCGTCCTCGCCGCGGCTGGAGCCGACGATGTCATTGTTGAGATCGGCCTCGACGCGCCAGCCCTGCGCCTGCGCGTAGTCGGCCAGCAGCTTGCCGCCGTACAGGCCCTGCTCCTCGCCCGAGAGCACGCCGTAGACGATGGTGCCCGCGAAGCGCCGCTTCGACAGCACGCGCGCGGCCTCGAGCACCGCGGCCACGCCGGAGCCGTCGTCGTCGGCGCCCGGCGCATCGTGCACGGCGTCCATCACGTCGGTGACGCGCGAGTCGATGTGGCCGGTGATCGCGACGACGCGGCCCGGATCCGCGGTCCCGCGCTGGATCGCGACCACGTCCTCGATCACGGCCGGCTGCGGGATGCGCGGTCCGGTGACCGTCTGCGCAGGCGTGACGATCTCCAGGCAGCCGCCGCAGGCGCGCGAGATCTCCTCGAAGCGGGCCTTTGTCCAGCGCCGCGCGGCGCCGATGCCGCGCGTCGGGGAATTCGTCTCGGACAGCGTGTGGCGGGTGCCGAAGTCGACCAGGCGCGCGATCGTCGCGTGCAGGGCCTGCGGATCGACGTCCGCGGCGATCGCGTCCAGCGTGGCCTGCGGCGACGGCGGCGGCGCGGGATGCGCGGTGGACGCGGCGAGCG
>DASVLN010000321.1:0-10844 GCA_036384855.1 Burkholderiaceae bacterium
GTGGGCGACCCGCGCGGGGCCGAGGCGACGAGCGGCAGCCTCGCGGATCCACCGGCTGGCGCGCCGCGCGCGCCGGACAGGCCGGCGGCCACGTTCATCGGCAGCGACGGCGAGCCGCAGTCCTGAGGATCGCGCGGGCAGCGTTCGGGAATGCGGGCGTCGCGTTCGCGACCCTGGCCGCCGTGCCGGCGATGTCGAGGGCGCATTGCCCGGCGTCGACGCGGGGAGCTCGACGCCGATAGCGGGATCAGGCCGTCGCGACCGGGATCTTGCCGATCCGGGCCTGCCACTCCTTCGGGCCGGTGATGTGGGCCGAGGTGCCGCCGGCATCGACCGCGACGGTCACGGGCATGTCGACGACGTCGAACTCGTAGATCGCCTCCATGCCGAGGTCCGCGAAGCCCACGACCCTGGCCTGCTTGATCGCCTTGGAGACGAGGTAGGCCGCGCCGCCGACGGCCATCAGGTAGGCCGACTGGTGCTTCTTGATCGCCTCGATGGCGACCGGGCCGCGCTCGGCCTTGCCGATCATCGCGATGAGGCCGGTGTTGGCGAGCATCATCTCGGTGAACTTGTCCATACGCGTGGCGGTGGTCGGGCCGGCGGGGCCGACGACCTCGTCGCGCACCGGATCGACCGGGCCGACGTAGTAGATGACGCGGTTGCGGAAGTCGACCGGCAGCGGCTCGCCCTTGGCCAGCATGTCCTGGATGCGCTTGTGCGCGGCGTCGCGGCCCGTCAGCATCTTGCCGTTCAGCAGCAGCGTCTCGCCGTGCTTCCAGGACGCGACGATCTCGGGCGTCAGCGTGTCCAGGTCGACGCGCCGGCTCTTGTTGTAGTCCGGGGCCCAGTGGACGTCGGGCCACAGGTCGCGGCTTGGCGCCTCGAGGAAGGCCGGGCCCGAGCCGTCCAGCACGAAGTGCGCGTGGCGCGTGGCGGCGCAGTTGGGGATCATCGCCACCGGCTTGGACGCGGCATGCGTCGGGAAGGTCTTGATCTTGATGTCCAGCACGGTCGTCAGGCCGCCCAGGCCCTGCGCGCCGATGCCCAGCGCGTTGACCTTCTCGTACAGCTCGATGCGCAGCTCCTCGAGCTTGTTCGAGGGGCCGCGCTGCAGCAGCTCGTACATGTCGATGTCTTCCATCAGCGATTCCTTGGCGAGCAGCATCGCCTTCTCGGCCGTGCCGCCGACGCCGATGCCCAGCATGCCCGGCGGGCACCAGCCGGCGCCCATCGTCGGCACCGTCTTGAGCACCCAGTCGACCAGGCTGTCGCTCGGGTTCATCATCACGAACTTGCTCTTGTTCTCCGAGCCGCCGCCCTTGGCCGCGACGGTCACGTCGAGCTTGTCGCCCGGCACGAGCTGCACGTGCACGACGGCGGGCGTGTTGTCCTTCGTGTTCTTGCGCGCGAACAGGGGGTCGTCCAGCACGGAGGCGCGCAGCAGGTTGTCCGGGTTCAGGTAGCCGCGGCGCACGCCCTCGTCGACGACCGCCTCGATGCCGGCGTCGCAGCCCTCGAAGCGCACGTCCATGCCGACCTTGAGGAACACGTTGACGATGCCGGTGTCCTGGCAGATCGGGCGCTTGCCCTCGGCGCTCATGCGCGAGTTGGTCAGGATCTGGGCGATCGCGTCCTTGGCCGCGGGGCTCTCCTCGCGCTCGTAGGCGCGGGCGAGGTGGGCGATGTAGTCGGCCGGGTGGTAGTACGAGATGTACTGCAGGGCGGCGGCGACGGACTCGATCAGGTCGGCGGCTTTGATGACGGTGGGCATGGGCGTGCGGGCGGGAAGGCTGGCGGGAATCCCGCATTATCCGCCGCCTGCGTGCCGAAGCGCCGCGCTCGGGCTTGGGGCCCGGGCGAGCAATCCGGCATTGCGGATGTCACACGGATTGTTTCAAATTGGCGGGTTCCGCGGCGCGTCCGCGGCGCCCCCGGATTCCCCAACCCCTGAGGAGAGAGACGACATGACCCCCGTTGCGGACACGCTCTGGCGCTGGATCGAGACCAACCTGATGAAGAACAGGACGAAGTGGAGCAACACGCTCGACTACGGCGTGACGGTCGATGAGGACGACATGGACAGCATGGTCAGCGAGCAGTTCGGCGGCTACAAGAAGAACTACTGGTTCCAGATCGGCGACGTCGACTACAAGATGCGCTGCCTGCCGCTGCAGAACAAGAACACGCGCGAGAAGCACGCCTACGGCAGCGTCAAGGGCGGCGGCGAGAACAAGGTCAACATCCTGTGCTACCAGGACGGCGTCGACGGCGTGAAGTTCAACCTGCACATCCAGGTGCGCCGGCTGGCGCAGGCCCTCGACGCGCGCCGCCGCGCGGCCAATCGGGACGCGGAGGCGGAAGGCGGCTGGCAGACCGCCTGACCTCAGCCGGCGTCGGCGAGCGGGAACGGGCGCTCGACGAACGCGCGCCGGAAGCCCCCTGCGCGCCTCGACGCCCTGGGGGGCCGCCGGCGCTCAGTGCGACCCGTGCTGCGGCAGCAGCCGGTCGACGAAGGCCAGCGCCAGCGCGGACAGCAGGAAGGCGAGGTGGATCAGCGTCTGCCACATCAGCACCTTGGCGTCGTAGGCGCCGGCGTTGATGAAGGTCTTGAGCAGGTGGATCGAGCTGATGCCGATGATCGCCGTACCGAGCTTGACCTTCAGCACCGAGGCGTTGACGTGGTCCAGCCACTCGGGCTGGTCGCGGTGGCCGTCCAGGTCGAGGCGGGAGACGAAGGTCTCGTAGCCGCCGACGATCACCATGATGAGCAGGTTCGAGATCATCACGACGTCGATCAACCCCAGCACCGCCAGCATGATCACGGTCTCGGTGAGGGAGGTCACGGGCGGCAGCGCGACGGCGCTGTCGGCCGCGGCGGCGGTCGGGTGGTAGCCGATGCTCGCGACGAGCGCCTGCAGGGCCTGGCCGTCGCCCAGGCTCGCCTGCAGCAGGTGGGTGAGCTCGACGAGGAAGTGCTCCGCGTAGAGCACCTGCGCGACGATGAGCCCGAGGTACAGCGGCAGTTGCAGCCAGCGGCTCGCGAAGATCAGGCGGGGCAGCGGGCGCAGGCGGACGGGCGTGGGTCGGGAGGGCAGGTCGGGCGTCATGGGGATCGTCTCGCGGCGGGGCGGCGGTTCGGCGTCGGGGCATTGTAGGCAGCGGCGCCGACGAAATGACGGCCGCCGGGCGCCGGCGCGCGGCGTACCGAACACTTTCCGGCGCGGCCGCCCCGCGCGCTCCAAACGCGGCGCATGCGCAGGCGTGCGCGGCCGCCCCGTGCCCCGGCTGCCGCTAGGATCGTCGCTTCGCCCCAGTCAGCCATCGGTAAGAGCTGGCGTATAACGTTCCCCGCGACGATCGCCCGCACCCGGCCCCCGCGCCGGAGAGGCGGGCGGCGACGGATCCGCACGAGTTCCCAGGAGACAACCGACATGAGCGCCGCAGACCAGACCTCCCACGAAACGCACGTCTACGACCCGCCCGCCGAGCTCGCGGCCCATGCCTGGGTCAGCGGCATGGACGCGTACCGCGAGCTCTGCGACGAGGCCGAGGCCGACCACGAAGGCTTCTGGGCGCGCCGGGCGCGCGAGTTCCTGAGCTGGAAGACGCCCTTCACCAAGACGCTGGATGCGAGCGACGCGCCGTTCTTCAAGTGGTTCGAGGACGGCACCCTCAACGTCTCCTACAACTGCCTCGATCGCCAGGTCGAGGCCGGCCTCGGCGACAAGACGGCGATCATCTTCGAGGCCGACGACGGCGCCGTCACGCGCGTGAGCTACCGGGAGTTGCTCGCCCGCACCTGCCGCATGGCCAACGCGCTCAAGGCGCGCGGCGTGCGCAAGGGCGACCGCGTCGTGATCTACATGCCGATGTCGGTGGAGGGCGTGGTCGCGATGCAGGCCTGCGCGCGCATCGGCGCGACGCACTCGGTGGTCTTCGGCGGCTTCTCGGCGCAGAGCCTGCGCGACCGCATCGAGGACGCCGGCGCGGTGATGGTGATCACGGCCGACGAGCAGCAGCGCGGCGGCAAGCAACTGCCGCTGAAGGCCATCGTCGACGAGGCGCTGGCGCTCGGCGGCTGCGACACGATCCGCGACGTGGTCGTCTACCGGCGCACGGGCGGGGCGGTCGCCTGGAACGCGGTCGACCGCTGGATGCACGAGCTCGTGGCCGACCAGGCCGACACCTGCGAGCCGGAATGGGTCGGCGCGGAGCACCCGCTGTTCCTGCTCTACACCTCGGGCTCGACGGGCAAGCCCAAGGGCGTGCAGCACTCCAGCGCCGGCTACCTGCTGCATGCGGCGCTGACGACGAAGTGGACCTTCGACCTGAAGGACGACGATGTCTTCTGGTGCACCGCCGACATCGGCTGGGTCACCGGCCACACCTACATCACCTACGGGCCGCTCGCCCTGGGCGGCACCGAGGTCGTGTTCGAGGGCGTGCCCACCTACCCGGACGCGGGCCGGTTCTGGAAGATGATCCAGGACCACAAGGTGTCCAAGTTCTATACCGCGCCGACGGCGATCCGCTCGCTGATCAAGGCGGCCGAGGGCAACCCCAAGGTGCATCCGCGCAACTACGACCTGTCCAGCCTCAAGGTGCTGGGCTCGGTGGGCGAGCCGATCAACCCCGCCGCCTGGGAGTGGTACCACGAGCACGTCGGCGGCGGCCGCTGCCCGATCGTCGACACCTTCTGGCAGACCGAGACCGGCGGCCACATGATCACCCCGCTGCCGGGCGCGACGCCGCTGGTGCCGGGCTCCTGCACGCTGCCGCTGCCCGGCATCGCGGCCGCGGTGGTCGACGAGACGGGCAACGACGTCGACAACGGCACCGGCGGCATCCTGGTCGTGAAGAAGCCCTGGCCGTCGATGATCCGCACGATCTGGGGCGACCCGGAACGCTTCAGGAAGAGCTACTACCCGCCGGAGCTCAAGGGCTACTACCTCGCGGGCGACGGCGCGATCCGCGACGCGAAGACCGGCTACTTCACGATCACCGGCCGCATCGACGACGTGCTCAACGTCTCCGGGCACCGCATGGGGACGATGGAGATCGAGTCGGCGCTGGTCTCGCACACGGCGCTCGTCGCCGAGGCGGCGGTGGTCGGCCGACCCGACGACACGACCGGCGAGGCGATCGTCGCCTTCGTCGTCCTGAAGCGGCCGCGCCCGACCGGCGAGGAGGCGCGGGCGATCGCCAAGGAGCTGCGCGACTGGGTCGGCAAGGAGATCGGCCCGATCGCCAAGCCCAAGGACATCCGCTTCGGCGACAACCTGCCCAAGACGCGCTCGGGCAAGATCATGCGCCGCCTGCTGCGCGCCGTGGCCAAGGGCGAGCAGATCACGCAGGACACCAGCACGCTCGAGAACCCCGCCATCCTCGAGCAGCTCGCCGAGAACAATTGAACGCCCGGGCCGGCGGCGGCGGCGCGCGCCCGGCTCCGCCGCGCGCGCTTGCTGCTACATTCGGGCCGTTCGCGCATCCCCCAACGTCAGCGCGGTCGCGCGCGCCGGCCGCCGAGGTCCCTGTCCATGTGGTTCGTCGCCATCGGTGTGCTCATGATCGTCGGCAACCTGACCGGCTACGGCCCCACGGCCAAGTGGAACTGGGAGTTCACCGGCGACGTCTGGAAGTTCGCGCTGCCGTTCGTCGCCGCGGCGTTCTGGTGGGCATGGGCGGACGCGAGCGGGCTGTCCAAGCGCCGCGCGATGCGCAAGGACGAGGAACGCAAGCAGGATCGGCGCGACCGCAACATCGACGCGATGGGCCTCGGCCACCTGCACAAGCACCGCGACGGTCGCAAGCGCGCGAAGCGCTGAGCGCAGGTCGCGCAGGACGGGGCGCCGCGGGCGCCCTTCGCGTTTCCGGGCGCGCCCGGCCTCAATCGAACTTGTCGAGCACCGCCCCGAAGCTCGCGCTGGCGGCGTTGCGCGCGAACTTGGCCAGGACGCCGCGGGTGTAGCGCGGCGCCGGCTGCGTCCAGGCGGCGCGGCGGCGGGCCAGCTCGGCGTCGTCGACGTGCAGCTGCAGCAGCCGCCGGTGGGCGTCGATGGTGATCGCGTCGCCTTCGTGCACCAGCGCGATCGCGCCGCCCTCGTAGGCCTCGGGGGCGACGTGGCCGACGACCATGCCCCAGGTGCCGCCCGAGAAGCGCCCGTCGGTGACGAGGCCGACCGACTCGCCCAGCCCCTGGCCGATCAGCGCGCCCGTGGGCGCCAGCATCTCGGGCATGCCCGGGCCGCCCTTGGGACCGAGGTAGCGCAGCACCATCACGTCCCCGGCGACGATGCGCCCGGCCATGATCGCGGCGAGGGCGGACTGCTCGTCGTCGAACACGCGCGCGGGGCCCGTGATCACGGGGTTCCTCAGTCCGGTGATCTTGGCGACGCAGCCATCCACGGCGAGGTTGCCGCGCAGGATCGCGAGGTGCCCGTCGGGATACAGCGCCTCGGCGATCGTGCGGATCACCGGCTGGTCGGCGCGCGGCCGCGCCGGCACGTCGGCGAGCGTCTCGGCGATGGTCCGGCCCGTGATGGTCATGCAGTGGCCGTGCAGCAGGCCGGCGTCGAGCAGCAGCCGCATGACCTGCGGGATGCCGCCGGCGCGGTGCAGGTCGATGGCGAGGAAGCGTCCGCTCGGCTTCAGGTCGCACAGCACCGGGGTGCGGCGGCGCACGCGCTCGAAGTCGTCGATCGTCCACTCGACGCCGGCCGCGTGGGCGATCGCGAGGAAGTGCAGCACGGCGTTGGTCGACCCGCCCGTGGCCATGATCACGGCGACGGCGTTCTCGATCGCCTCGCGCGTCACGATGTCGCGCGGCTTCAGGTCGGCCTGGACGGCCTCGACCAGCACGCGCGCCGATTCGCGGGCGCTCTCGGCCTTCTCGCCCTCGACGTTGGCCATCGTCGAGGAGTAGGGCAGCGACATGCCCAGCGCCTCGAACGCGGACGACATCGTGTTGGCCGTGTACATGCCGCCGCAGGAGCCCGGGCCGGGGATCGCGCGGCGCTCGATCTCGCGGAAGTCCTCGTCGCTCATGCGGCCGGCCGTGTACTGGCCCACCGCCTCGAACACGCTGACGATGTTGAGGTCCTCGCCCTTGTAGTGCCCCGGCAGGATGGTGCCGCCGTAGACGTAGATCGCCGGCACGTTGGCGCGCAGCATGCCCATCATCCCGCCGGGCATGTTCTTGTCGCAGCCGCCGATGACCAGCACGCCGTCCATCCACTGGCCGCCGACGCAGGTCTCCACGCAGTCGGCGATCACCTCGCGCGAGACGAGGCTGTACTTCATGCCCTCGGTGCCCATGGCCATGCCGTCGGAGATCGTGGGCGTGCCGAACAGGAGCGCGTTGGCCCCCTCGGCCTTCAGCGCGTCGACGGCCGCGTCAGCCAGCGGCTGCAGCCCGGAGTTGCAGGGCGTGATCGTCGAGTGCCCGTTGGCCACGCCGATCATGGGCTTGGCGAAGTCCTCGGCCTGGTACCCCATGCCGTAGTACATGGAGCGGTTGGGCGCGCGGGCGACGCCCTCGGTGACGTTGCGCGATCGGCGATTTGCGGCCATGGCGGTCTCCTGGTGGCGGCGCACGCGGCCAGCTCGGCGGCGGGCGCGTTCTTGGCGAGGGGCCAGTATCCGTGCGCCGGCGGCGGCGTGTCCAACGCTTCGTCGCGCGGCTCGGCGACAATCGCGCGCTCACAAGGAGTTCGCCGATGCTCGTCCACCCGCAGTTCGATCCGGTCGCCGTGTCCTTCGGGCCCTGGGAGGTCGCCGGGCACGTCCTCGGGCCGTTCCAGGTGCACTGGTACGGACTCACCTACATGGTCGCGTTCGCGCTGTTCACGGTGCTCGCGAGCCGGCGTGCGGCCTATCCGTGGTTCGCGCGCGAAGGCTGGGTGCGGCGCGACGTCGAGGACATGCTGTTCTACGGCGTGCTGGGCGTCGTGCTGGGCGGGCGGCTCGGCTACGTGCTGTTCTACAAGCCCGGCTACTACGCGCAGCACCTGTCGGAGATCCCGGCGGTCTGGAAGGGCGGCATGTCCTTCCACGGCGGCATGCTGGGCGTGATCCTCGCGATGATGCTGTTCGCGTGGGCGAGGAAGCGTCCCTGGCTGCAGGTCACCGACCTCATCGCGCCGTGCGTGCCGCTGGGCCTGGCGAGCGGGCGCATCGGCAACTTCATCAACGGCGAGCTGTGGGGCCGCTTCGCCGACCCGTCGCTGCCCTGGGCGATGGTGTTCCCGCAGTCGGGCTCGCCGCTGCCGCGCCATCCGTCGGAGCTCTACGAGTTCCTCGGCGAGGGCCTGCTGCTGTTCGCGCTGATGTGGATCTACGGCCGCAAGGAGCGCGGGCGCGGGCAGGTCTCGGGCCTGTTCCTCATGGGCTACGGCGTCGCCCGCTTCGTCGTCGAGTTCTTCCGCGAGCCCGACGACTTCCTCGGCCTGCTCGCGCTGCACATGAGCATGGGCCAGTGGCTGTGCGTGCCGATGATCGCCGCCGGCGCCGCCCTGTTCGCGTGGGGCGCGCGCCAGCCGCGCGGCAAGGCGTGAGGTTTCGCGCGGCCCGGCGCCGGGCCGTGCGCCGCATCCGAGCGACAATCGCGGCTGCCGCCGCCCACGACCGCCTGCCATGCGCCAGATCTTCCTCGACACCGAAACCACCGGCCTGAGCCCCGAGAACGGCGACCGCGTCATCGAGATCGGCTGCATCGAGATGGAGAACCGGCGCGTCACCGGCCGCCACCTGCACTTCTATCTCAACCCCGAGCGCAAGAACAGCGAGGACGCGGTCAAGGTGCACGGCCTGACCGACGAGTTCCTCGCCGACAAGCCGCTGTTCGCGCACGTCGTCGACGAGTTCCTCGAGTTCTGCGCCGACGCCGAGATCATCATCCACAACGCCGGCTTCGACGTCGGCTTCCTCAACGAGGAACTGCGCCGCGTCGGCCGCCCGAAGTTCACGACCCACGTGCGCGGCGTCGTCGACACGCTCGTGATGGCGCGCGAGATGTTCCCCGGCAAGTCGAACTCGCTCGACGCGCTGTGCAAGCGCCTGGAGGTCGACAACACCAACCGCACGCTGCACGGCGCGCTGATCGACGCGGACCTGCTCGCGCAGGTCTACGTCAACCTCACGCGCGGCCAGGACTCGCTCGTGATGGAGCTCGCCGAGGAGCAGTCGGGCCCCAGCGGCGACGCCGGCCCGATCGACCTGAGCGTCTTCGTCCTGCCGGTCCTCGCCGCCACCGCCGACGAACTCGCCGGCCACGAGCGCGTGTTGGGCGAGATCGACAAGGCCAGCGGCGGCAAGACGATCTGGCGTGCACAAACGGGAAATGCTGTGGCATAATTCAAGGCTCGCCTGAACACCGGGGCGAACGAAATACCGGGTGGTTAGCTCAGCGGTAGAGCACTGCCTTCACACGGCAGGGGTCACAGGTTCAATCCCTGTACCACCCACCAGACGCGAAGCCCCGCAGGTCTCCGGACTTGCGGGGCTTTTCGCTTTTCAGCGCGCGCCGAACTTCGTCTCGAACTCGATGCCGACCTTCTGCAGCAGCGGCGTCGGCAGGATGCCGCCGGCGCAGACGATGACGGCGTCGTTCTTCATCGACGTGGCCTCGCCGTGCCGCTCGATGGTGACGGCGTGCTCGTCGATCGAGACGACGTTGGACTCCAGCAGCACGCGCAGGCGGCCCGACTTCTCGAGTTCCTCCACGCGCTCGCGGTTCTTCGCCTTGACGCGGCTGAAGGCGGCGCTGCGGTAGGACAGCGTCACGTCGGTCTGCGGCTGCTCGGCCAGCGCGACGGCGGCCTCCAGCGCGCTGTCGCCGCCGCCGACCACCACGACCGCCCGGCCGCGGTACTGCTGCCGGTCGATGAGCCGGTAGACGACCTTGGACGATTCCTCGCCCGGCACGTCCAGCTTGCGCGGCGAGCCGCGGCGGCCGATGGCCAGCACCACCGACCGCGCCGTGTGGACCCCGGCGCTGGTGTGCACGGCGAAGCTGCCGTCGGGCCGGCGCTCGATGTGCTCCATGCGCTCGCGCAGCGACAGCTGCAGCCCGGTCTTGCGCACCACGTCCTGCCAGAACTCGAGCAGCGCCTCCTTCTGGATCTCGCCCATCCTGACGGTGCCCACGATCGCGAGCTTGACCGGCGCGGTCATCGCGATCTTGTTGCGCGGGTAGTGGTAGACGGTGCCGCCCAGGGAGTCCTCCTGCTCGATCACCTTGTAGCGCAGGCCCGCTGCGATGGCCGCGAGCCCGGCCGAGATCCCGGCCGGTCCGCCGCCGACGATGACGACGTCATGGTCGGCCGCGCCCGGGGACTTGCGCGCCTTGACGGCCTCGATGGCCTGGCGCCCCTGCTCGGCGGCCTTGCGGATCAGGCCCATGCCGCCCAGCTCGCCGGCGATGAAGATGCCCGGGACGTTGGTCTCGAAGTTCGGGCGCACGTTGGGGATGTCCATGCCGCGCTTCTCGGTTCCGAAGACGAGCGTGATCGCGTCGACCGGGCAGGCCGCGAGGCACGCGCCGTGGCCGATGCAGGCGGCCGCGTTCGTGAGCACCGCCTTGCCCTTGATGATGCCCAGCGCCTCCTCGGGGCAGGCGCGCACGCACGACGCCGACCCGATGCAACGCACCGGGTCGATCACCGGATGCAGCGAAGGCGGCTCCGTCATGCCCTTGGCGACGGCCTCCCGCAGTTCCGCCGCGTGCGCGGACTCCTTGCGGCGGCGCTTGCGGATGTGCCGGTACCACAGGAACAGCAGCACCGCGATGTAGAGCAGCGCGTAGACCATGGTGGGCGCTCCCGGAGCGTCGGCAGGGCGGACGG
>DASVLN010000322.1:0-3993 GCA_036384855.1 Burkholderiaceae bacterium
TCGCGCACTGGATCGAGTGGCAGCATCGCGCCGCCGGCGGCGACGTCGGCGCCGACGCCGGCGCGATCCACTCCGTCGGCCGCGACATCACCGACCGCAAGCTGCTCGAGCGCGAGCTCCTGAGCAGCGAGCAGCGCTACCGCTCGCTCTTCGACCACATGCAGGCGGGCTTCGCGCTGCACGAGGTCGTGCTCGACGACGCGGGCCGCGTGGTCGACGTGGTGTACCTCGCTGTCAACGCGCCGCACGCGCGCATGATGGGCTTCGACCCCGAGCGCATGACCGGCGCGCGGCTGTCCGAGCTGCTGCCGGCGGGCGCCCAGGCGGCGGCGAGCGAGTGGATCGCGATCTTCAGCCGCGTCGCGCTCGACGGCGAGACGATCTCGTTCGAACGCCGCGCCTACGACCCGCCGCGCTGGTTCTCGGTCGTCGCCTACCGGCCGGCGCCGGGACAGTTCGCGACCATCGTCGAGGACATCAGCGAGCGCAAGCGCGCGCAGGAGGAGATGCAGGCGCAGCACGAACAGCTGCGCGTGACGCTGCACTCGATCGGCGACGCCGTCATCACGACAGACAACGCGGGCCGCGTGCAGTACCTCAACCCGGTCGCCGAGCGCCTGACCGGCTGGCGCGACGCCGATGCCCGCGACCGCGCGCTCGAGGCCGTGTACCACCCTGTCGACGAGGTCTCGCGCGAGCCGTTGCCCAACCCGGTCGCGGCCTGCCTGGCCGGCACGCCCGCGCGGGCGGACGCCGACGATGCGGGGCCGGGTGCGGAGGCGCCGCACGCGGTGCTGGCGAGCCGCCACGGCAGCGAAGCGGGCATCGAGCAGACGGTCGCGCCGATCCGGGCGGCCGACGGCAGCGTGCTCGGCGCGGTGCTGGTCTTCCGCGACGTCACCGACCGCCGCCGCATGGCGCGCGAGATGAGCTACCGCGCGACGCACGACGCGCTCACCGGGCTCGTCAACCGCAGCGACTTCGAGTCGCGCCTGCACCATGCGCTGCGCCTCGCTCACGCCGACGGCAGCGTGCACGCGCTGATGTACGTCGACCTCGACCAGTTCAAGCTCGTCAACGACGCCTGCGGGCACGCCGCCGGCGACCAGCTGCTGCGCCAGGTCGCGGCGCTGATCAAGCAGTGCGTGCGCTCGCGCGACACGCTCGCGCGCCTGGGCGGCGACGAGTTCGGCGTGATCCTGCAGTTCTGTTCGATCGAGCAGGGGCAGCGCGTCGCGCAGCAGATCTGCGAGCGCATGGACGAGTTCCGCTTCGCCCACGGCGAGCGGCGCTTCCGCGTCGGCGCGAGCGTGGGCCTCGTGCCGCTGGACAGCCGGTGGCCGACGGCCGCGAGCGCGATGCAGGCGGCCGACGCGGCCTGCTACGCGGCCAAGGAGGCCGGCCGCAACCGCGTGCACGCGTGGTTCGACGCCGACGAGAGCCTGCGCCTGCGCAGCGGCGAGATGCAGTGGGTCGCGCGCCTGGAGCAGGCGGTCGACGAGGACCGCTTCGAGCTGTTCGCGCAGCGCATCCAGCCGATCCGCGCCGCGAGCTCGGGCCTGCATTGCGAGGTGCTGCTGCGCCTGCGCGGCCCGGACGGGCGGCTCGTCGCGCCGGGCGCGTTCCTGCCGGCGGCCGAGCGCTTCCACATCGCCACGCGCATCGATCACTGGGTCGTGCGCCGCGTCGTCGACTGGATGGCCCACCAGCGCGATTCGCTCGCCCACGTCGACGTGCTGGCGGTCAACCTGTCGGGGCAGTCGATCAGCGATCCGGCCTTCCTGCGCCTGGTCAACGAGATCGTCGACGGCGCGCGCTTCGACGCCCGCAAGCTGTGCTTCGAGGTCACCGAGACCGCGGCCATCACCAATATGGCCGACGCGACGGCCTTCGTCGACGCGATGCGCGAGCGCGGCATCCGCTTCGCGCTCGACGACTTCGGCGCCGGCGCGTCGGGGTTCAGCTACCTGAAGACGCTCAAGGTCGACTACCTGAAGATCGACGGCCAGTTCATCCGCGACCTCCAGGCGGACCCGATCGACCGCGCGACCGTGCGCTGCTTCCGGGACGTGGCCGCCACGCTGGGCACGCGAACCATCGCCGAGTTCGTCGAGAACGAGGCCACCGCGACGCTGCTGCGCGAGATCGGGATCGATTACGGTCAGGGGTATCTGTACCACAGCCCGGAGCCGATCGACGCGGTGGTGCGCGCGCCGTGGGCCACGCTTGCGAGCTGAGCGCGGCGCCCGCCGCGTAGAATCGCGCGCCGCCGTACCGCTCGCAGAAAGCGGGGGCGAGCGATGTCGAAAGGGGGAGGGTCATGTCCGTATCGTTCGGTTCGCGCGGTGCACGTCGCGTCGCCCGAGGCTGCCTGCTCGCGGTCGCGCTGGCCGCGGCCAATGGGGCGGCGTTTGCCGAGGGCTGCAAGTACAAGCGCATCGCCTCGTTGCCGTACCGGTGGGACCACGTGCGCATGATGGTCGACGCCAGCGTCGGCGGGCATCCCGTGCGCGCGCAGGTCGACACCGGCGCCGAGCCGATCCTGATGTTCGAGGACGTCGCCGAACGCCTGCAGCTGCGGCTGGCGCATCTCGACGGCGAGGCCTATGGTGTCGGCGGGCGCTCCCAGACCTACCTGACGCAACTGCGGGACCTGCGACTAGGTCGCTTCGCCTGGGATCGCGCCCACGCCGTGATCCTGCCTCGCGCCGCCAGCGAAATCGAGGAGGCCGATTCGTCCGAGCTCCTGGTCGGCAGCAGCCTGCTGCTGCAGCACGACATGGAGATCGACGCCGACGTCCTGCGCTTCTATGACCCCGAAGGCTGCGGCGATGCCCCGCTCGGTTACTGGGCGGACGACGTTCCGTGGGTGCCCATGCTGGCGGCAGCGCGCGGGGACTTCGGCGTCGAGGTTCTCGTGCACGTGGACGGCGTGCCGGTGCGCGCGGCCATCGATACCGGATCCCCGTATTCGCTGCTGGACCTGTCCATCGCGCGCCGGCTCGGCTTCGATCCCGCGCGCGCGGGACCGGCGGACGAAAGCCAAGGCTTCGGCAGGCACAGCATGCGTTCCTGGTTGGGCGACTTCGGCGCGATCGCGATCGGCCCCGAGGTCGTGCACCGCCCGACGTTGCGCGTCGCCGACATGTGGGGCCACGTCGTAAGTGACGCGCAGTCGATGGATGCACGCCGCGTCGTCGACGACGACTGGCCGCAGATGCTGCTCGGGGCCGACTTCGTGCGTACGCACAGGCTGTTGATCTCGATGGACCAGCGCCGTGTCTATTTCTCGTACGTCGGAGGCCAGCCGTTCGTGCGGCCAGCGGCATCGCCGACGCCCGCGCCGCCATCCGCCGCCGCCCGCTCGACGGGCGCACCGGGATGAAGATCCACCGCGCCGCGGTGGCCGCCGCGTTGGCGGCGGGCGCTTCGGTCGCCGCGGCCGCCGGCTGCGAGTACCGCCCCCTCGGCACCATCCCGCTGCACTGGGAGGGCCTGCGCCCGACCATCGCCGGCTCGATCAACGGCCAGGCGGTGCCGATGGTGCTGGACACCGGTGCGCTCAACACGCTCGTCTCGGGCCGCGTCGCGGCGCGCGCCGGGCTCCAGCAGCAGCCGGTGGAGGTCGAGCAGGTCGGCTTCGGCGGGGTCACCGCGGCGCGCGGCGCCCGCGCGGCGGAGATCTCGTTCGGCGCGTTCCGCTGGCGCGACGTCGGCGTCATCGTGCCCGCGCAGGCGGCAGACGACCTGCCCGACGTGCTCGTGAGCGCGGGCTTCCTGTTCCAGCACGACCTCGAGTTCGACGCCGGCCGGATCTCGTTCCTCGAGCCCGGCGACTGCGAGGAGGAGCATCCGGCCGGCTGGGCCGCGGGCGCGCCGTGGCTGCCGATGCAGGCCGTGGGCCCGCGCGACCCGCGCGTGACGGTGCCGGTGGTGGTCGACGGCGTGGCGCTGCGCGCGCTGGTGGACAGCGGCTCGCCGCTGTCGATGATC